>NZ_JBJKEX010000402.1:0-2584 GCF_045505405.1 Hansschlegelia beijingensis
GCCCGGAACCGCGACCTGCTCGGCGAACACGAAGACCTTGCGGCGTCCCGCCTCCGGCGGCGGCTTCAGGCCGCGCAGCGGCGAATCCGGGCGGCGGCGGAGCCCGGTGATCACCGCCGGCTGCGCGGAGAAATCCGTGGTGGCCAGAAACGCCGCGAAGGCGTCGCGGTCGCGCGGCCCGTTAAGGCAGATCTGGTCGTAGCCTAGCCGCCACGCGACGCCTTCCTCGAAGCGGCCGAGGACCAGCCCGTTGAAGCCGCAGAACAGCGCCGGCCGCGGCCGCTCCAGCGTGCGGGCCGCGAGCTCGCAGACATGCCGGAACAGCAGCACGCGGCTGCCGGTGGCGTAGACCCCGACTGCGTCGCTGCCGAGCGCGGCCTCGTCGAGAGCGAGCGCCCCGAGCGAGCGCTCGATGATCTCGAAGCGTCCCGCGAGCCGCTCGGCGGCCGATGTGGTCAGCCCCCGCCCGGCGTCGATCGCGAAGGTCGGCCGCCAGCCGCGCGCCTCGAAGGCGAGCGCAAGCGGCAGCGCGCCGAAGACCTGGCTGTCGAGGTCGCAGGCGAACAGGACGCGGCGGTCACTCATGCGGGCCGGATGATCTCGTACGGGGCGATTCGGGCGGAGGAGAGCCGGCTGATCGGGACGGGACGGCGCGGTCCCGTTCAGGCCCGCGATCACTCGAATCTGAGGCCCGATGTTCTATATTCACTTTTCCGCCGCGAGGCGCGCGCACCCGGCGGTCCCCATGAGAATTCGCATCGGCTTCGAGATCGTCCACACCTTCCCGCAACCGACGCCGTTGCTGGCGGTGCTGAACGTCCATCCGAGCCGTGAGAAGGATCTTCTCATCCCGGACCGGATCAACGCCTGGCCGCCCACGCCGATCTCAACCTACGTCGACGATTTCGGCAATGTCTGCAGCCGGATGCTGGCGCCGGCCGGCGACTTCACGCTGCAGACCGACGCCCTGGTGGCCGATAGCGGCGAGCCCGATCTCTACGCGCCGGACGCAGCCCAAGTGGCGGTGCAGGATCTTCCGGACGACGCGCTGCTCTACCTGCTCGGCAGCCGCTATTGCGAGACCGACCGGATGAGCGACGCCGCATGGTCGCTGTTCGGGAAGGTTCCGGGCGGGTGGGGCCGCGTGCAGGCGATCGTCGACTATGTGCACGACCGCGTCGCCTTCGGCTACGAGCACGCCCGCTCCACCAAGTCCGCCTACGAGGCGCATGAGGAGCGGCAGGGCGTCTGCCGCGACTTCGCGCATCTGGCGGTCACGCTGTGCCGCTGCATGAACATCCCGGCCCGCTACGCGACCGGCTATCTCGGCGACATCGGCGTGCCGAAGGACCCGGCGCCCATGGATTTCAGCGCCTGGTTCGAGGTCTATCTCGGCGGGCGCTGGTACACGTTCGACGCGCGCCACAACCAGCGGCGCATCGGCCGCATCGTGATGGGCCGCGGCCGCGACGCCTCCGACGTCGCGCTCACCAACACCTTCGGGCCCGGCGTGCTCAAGAGCTTCAAGGTCTGGACCGACGAGGTGGCCGCATAGCGGTCCCCGGTTTCGGCGCGCCGGCGCCTCGCGTATAACCCCGCCTCCCGGCCTCCCATCCAAGACGCCCTTGACCCGCTTCCGCTCCCACCGCTTCTCCGTCGCGCCGATGATGGACTGGACCGACCGGACCTGTCGGCTGTTCCATCGCGCGCTGACCGGCCAGGCGCTGCTCTACACCGAGATGGTCACGACCGGCGCGGTCCGGTTCGGGCCGCGCGAGCGGCTGCTCGGCTTCTCGCCCGAGGAGCGGCCGCTCGCGGCGCAGCTCGGCGGCTCCGAGCCCGAGGAGCTCGCCGAGGCGGCGCGGATCTGCGAGGGCTTCGGCTATGACGAGATCAACCTCAACGTCGGCTGCCCCTCCGACCGCGTGCAGGACGGCCGCTTCGGCGCCTGCCTGATGGCCGAGCCGGACCGCGTCGCCGAGGGCGTCGCGGCCATGAAGGCCGCAGTCTCGATCCCCGTCACGGTGAAGTGCCGCATCGGGATCGACGACCAGGACCCGGAGGAGGCGCTCGACCGGCTCGCCGACGCCGTGGTGGCGGCCGGCTGCGACGCGCTGATCGTCCACGCCCGCAAGGCCTGGCTGAAGGGGTTGAGCCCGAAGGAGAACCGGGACGTCCCGCCGCTCGATTACGACCGCGTCTTCCGCCTCAAGCGGCGCTTCCCGGATCTGCCGGTCTCGATCAATGGCGGGATCGGCTCGATCGAGCAGGCGAGGGCGCTGCTCGAGCCGCGCGACGGCGTGGCGCTCGACGGGGTGATGCTCGGCCGGGCGGCCTATCAGAACCCGGAGCTGCTGCTCGCCGTCGATCCGCTGCTGTTCGGTCAGGCCGCCCCGCACGCCGACGCGCGCGCGGCCGTCGAGAGCCTGTTCCCGGCGATCGAGGCGCATCTTGCGCGCGGCGGCCGGTTGTCGAATTTCACGCGCCACGGCTCGACCGGCACCCAGGGGTGGAGCTTGCGGTAGTTCAGCCGGATCTCGCCCTCATCGTCGATGATGAGCCCGGTGTTGTACGGCATGCCGCC
>NZ_JBJKEX010000403.1:0-2556 GCF_045505405.1 Hansschlegelia beijingensis
GGGAGCCTGGGCGACCCGACGGCGCCCTCCATCCCCGGATTCGTCTCGACCGTCACAATCGCGAGTTGCGCTGGGTTCATTGTGGGGCGCACGGATCCCATCGCGTCGCCGGCGCGAGGACCCCAGGGCGAGGCCTGCGGCCGCGCGGAGAGCTCGGCGTCCCGGAGCCGCTGCTCCAGTTCCTCGATCCGCGCCCTGGCGGCCTCGAGGGACTGGTTCTGGACGATCAGCGTCTGCGCCATCGCATACGGCGCATGCGGCTGGCGCCGGACCTGATCGGCGATGAAGTTCTCGGCCTCGGGGTCCCGATACGCCGCTTCCGCGCCCCGGATGCGCTCGAACAGGCCGGCGATCAGACTGCGTTCATGAGCGTTCATTGACCGGCTCCAGCTCTCCGCTTCCCGAAGGAATCAATCTCCAATGGAGATAAGGCTGGATCCGGTGCGCGCCACGGTCTTTTCGTGGCGGTCGGCTTAGATTTCTAGCTGGCCTGCTGCTCGGCGGCTCTCTCGGCGAGCCGCTTGCGCAACGGCTCCGGCAGCGGGCCGCCCGTGGCCCAGTCGAGCAGCTCCACGGTGTGGACGCAGGGAACGCTGGTCCCGGTCCGGATCTGCGTGAGGCAGCCGATATTGCCGGTGGCGACGATTTCCGGCGCCGTGCGCTCGATGTTCGCGACCTTCCGGTCGCGCAGCTTGGTGGCGATCTCGGGCTGCATGATGTTGTAGGTGCCGGCCGAGCCGCAGCAGATGTGGCTTTCGGCGGGCTCCTTCACCGTGAATCCCGCGGCGCGAAGCAGCGCCTTCGGCTCCTCGCGGATCGACTGGCCGTGCTGCATGGAGCAGGCGGAGTGATAGGTCACGGCGAGCCCCGTCTGGCGCGAGGGCTTGAGCTCGAACGAGGCGGCGAACTCGGTGACGTCCTTGGCGAGCGCCGAGACCCGCGCGGCCTTCTCGGCGTAGGCGGGGTCCTCGCGCAGCATGAAGCCATAGTCCTTGATCGTCGTGCCGCAGCCGGAGGTGGTGATGACGATGGCGTCGAGGCCGCCGGTCTCGATCTCCCGGGTCCAGGCGTCGACGTTCCGCCGGGCCTGCGCCAGCGCCTGGTCCTCCCGGCCCATGTGGTGGACGAGCGCGCCGCAGCAGCCCTCGCCCTTGGCTTGCACCACCTCGACGCCGTGCCGGGTGAGGAACCGGACGGCGGCCTCGTTGATCGACGGCTCGAGCACCGGCTGCGCGCAGCCCTGCAGGATAGCGACCCGCGCCCGGCGAGGCCCGGTCGCCGGGAAGGTCGCCGGCCCCCGGCTCGCCGGCGCCAGCGGCGGCTTGGCGGGCGCGAGCCGAAGCATCGCGCCGATCCGGGAGAGCCCGGGCGTGCGGCTGAAGAAGCCTTCGAGCGGACGCGCGAGCCACGCTCCGAACAGGGCGATCCGGAAACGTCCGGGATAGGGCAGCGTGAAGGCGAGCAGGCGACGCGTCAGCCGGTCTGCGAGCGGGCGCTCATAGGTCGCCTCGATATAGGCCCGGGCGTGGTCGACGAGGTGCATGTAATGCACGTCGGACGGACAGGTCGTCATGCAGGAGAGGCAGGAGAGGCAGCGATCGACGTGCTTCACGATCTCCGGCGTCGCCGGCTTGTTCTCCTCCAGCATCTCCTTGATCAGGTAGATGCGGCCGCGCGGGCTATCGAGCTCGTCGCCCAGCAGCAGGTAGGTCGGGCACGTCGCGGTGCAGAATCCGCAATGCACGCAGGTGCGGAGGATCTTTTCCGACGAGGCGAGCTGCGGGTCGGCGGCGAGGCGTTCTGGGGCGAAAGCGGTTTGCATCGAAGGCTCTAAAGGCTCACCGGGCGGACTGCCACGCCGAGATGGCGTCCGAGGGATAAAGGATCATCAGGACGTTGAGCGTCAGGTTGTCCCGGATGACGTAAAGCGCGGCGAGCTCCATGGCGATCGCCGCCGTGGTCGTCGCCCACACGGGAGCGAAGCGGGCGATGAAGAAGCCCGCGATCATGCACGCCACGTCCGCGACCGAGTTCAGCACGCTGTCGCCCGCATAGGCGTCCGAGGCCGTCGCCGTCCGGTAGTGTTCGATCACCGGCGGACTGTTCTCGATCAGCTCCCACGCGCTTTCGACCGCGACGGCCAGCAGCAGCATCCTGCCGAGCGGCGGGCGCCGGCCCCGTCCGAACAGGAGCCAGCCCAGCGCATACAGCAGGAAGCCGTGAATCACATGGGACGGCGAGTACCAGTCGGCGAGATGCTGCGAGGTCCCGGCGTCGTTCGCGTTCGCGTGCCAAAGCTCGATCGTTCCGCAGGGGCAGATCAGCGGACGTCCCATCGCGGCCAGGCCGCAGGCCAGAACCGCGATGCAGAGGACCGAGAAAATCAGGCAGGCGCGCTCGACGGATGGCAGGGTCGGGACGGCTTCAGGGCGCATGCATGCGTCCGGGATTGAGTATCCCTTCCGGATCGAAGGCGGCCGTGACGGCGCGCGTCAGCCGCGCGAGCGCCGGCGCCTGCGGCTCGAAGACGTCGACCGCCGCGCGGGTGGCGAGCGG
>NZ_JBJKEX010000404.1:0-2556 GCF_045505405.1 Hansschlegelia beijingensis
CACTCGGTGGTCATGATCCGCGGCGGCCGCGTGAAGGACCTTCCGGGCGTGCGTTACCACATCCTCCGCGGCGTGCTCGACACGCAGGGCGTGAAGAACCGCAAGCAGCGTCGTTCGAAGTACGGCGGGGAGGATCGCGCCCCCCTATCTGGCGCGGATCAAGAAGGCGTCGGGCGGCGGCGTCGTGACCGTGTTCATCGGCGACCGGATCGGCCGCTTTCCTCCCGATCTCGTGGTCGCCCCCGCCGGCGGCCGGGCGCCGGCTCATGCGGTCCGGACGCAGACATGGCCGAGCCGCGTCAACGCGCTGAGGCTCGCCGCGGCCCGCGGAGCGTGGTCGCGGTGTCGTAGGGCGGCAGGAACTGGCCGCGGCGCGCGAAGGACGAGCCCTTCTCGAGATGCAGGTCCGCGACGATCAGCGCGCCCGAGTCCGGCTCGTAGAGCGCCCCCGAAACGTCGGCCACGAGCGTCGCTCCCGCGATGGAGAGCGTCGGCTCGATTTCGTCGCGGCGGAGGAGGGCGGAGAGAATCATCGCGCGGAACGTAGCAGGAACTGTTCGGCGCGGTCCATCGTGGGATACCGCCGATGTCCTCACCGCGGACCCATCGCCTCCGCGACCAGAGTCTCGGCCGCCTCGCGCAGCAGCGCGTCCTGCGCCTCGCCATAGACCTGCTCGCGGCCGACATCGAGCAGGATCGGCACGGCGAGCGGCGAGATCCGGTCGAGTGCGCGGTGGACGATGCGCCGGCGCGCGCGCGCCAGAAACTCCGCCACCCGCTCGAGGTCGATCAGCCCGCGCGCGGCGTCGGCCCGGGCGGCGCGCAGCAGCAGGTGGTCGGGCTCGTGCCGGCGCAGCACGTCGTAGACGAGGTCGGTCGACATGGTCACCTGCCGGCTGGTCTTCTCCTTGCCGGGGAAGCGCCGCTCGATCAGGCCGGCGATGATCGCGCAGTTGCGGAAGGTCCGCTTCATCAGCGCGCTCTCGGCCATCCAGGCCTCGAGGTCGTCGCCGAGCATGTCCTGGTCGAACAGCGCGTCGAGCGACAGGGCGCCCTCGTCGATCATCGCGCCGAGATCGCCCAGGCCCCAGATCGCGAGCGCATAGTCGGTCGCCACGAAGCCGAGCGGCTTTGCGCGGGCGCGCTCCAGCCGGCGCGTGAGCAGCATGCCGAGCGTCTGATGCGCGAGCCGGCCTTCGAAGGGGTAGGCGATGAGAAAATGCCGGCCGCCCCGTGGAAAGGTCTCGACCAGCAGCTGGTCGGGCTGCGGGATCAGCGAGCGCTCCTGCTGGAAGCCGAGCCATTCGCGCACCTGCGTCGGCAGCGCGCTCCAGCGGGCGGGGTCCGCGAGCGCGGCGCGCACATGGGCCGCGATGCCGGTGGTGAGCGGCATCTTGCCCCCGGCGTAGACCGCGACCTTGGGCGTCTCGGAGACGGCGCGGGTGACGAACACTTCGTTCTCGACCAGCGCCACGTAGCGCAGCACCTCTCCGCCGAACATGAAGGTGTCGCCCGGCGTCAGGGTCTCGACGAAATATTCCTCGACCTGCCCGATGACGCGGCCGCCCGCCATCCGCCCGACCGGCCCCTTGGAGCGGGCGAAGCGCACCTTGAGCATGGTGGCCTCGACGATGGTGCCGACATTGAGCCGCCAGCTCTGCGCCACCATCGGGTTCGAGACGCGCCACAGCCCGTCCTTGGTGCGCCGGATCTTGGCGAAGCGCTCATAGCCGCGCAGCGCATAGCCGCCGGTCGCCACGAACTGCACCACCTCGGCGAAGGTCTTGCGGTCGAGGTCGGCGTAAGGGGCGGCCGACGTCACCTCCCGGTAGAGCGCGTCCTCGTCGAACGGCCCTCCACAGGCGACCCCGAGCACGTGCTGCGCCAGCACGTCGAGCGAGCCGGGCTTGGCGGCCTCGGCGTCTTGCTCGCCGGCGAGCGCGGCTTCGCGCGCGGCCTCGCACTCGATGACCTCGAACCGGTTCGCCGGCACCAGCAGCGCCTTCGAGGGCTCGTCGAGCCGGTGGTTGGCGCGGCCGGTCCGCTGCAGCAGGCGGGAGGAACCCTTCGGCGAGCCGACCTGCACCACGAGGTCGACGTCGCCCCAATCGATGCCGAGGTCGAGCGTCGAGGTGCAGACGACCGCGCGCAGCCGGCCTTCGCCCATCGCGGCCTCGACCCGGCGGCGCTGGCCGACGTCGAGCGAGCCGTGATGCAGAGCGATCGGCAGATTGTCGTCGTTGATCCGCCACAGCTCCTGGAAGGCGAGTTCGGCGAAGGCGCGGGTGTTGCAGAAGACGAGCGTGGTGCGATGCTTCCGGATCGCCTCGTAGACCGCCGGCATGGCGTGCGCCGCCGAGTGCCCGGCCCAGGGCAGGCGCTCGTCGGTCTCGTGGACGTCGATGACCGGCGCGGCGCCTCCTCTGACCTCGACCAGATCGGCCAGCGCCTGCCCGCGGCGCGGGTCGACGAGCCAGCGGCGAAGCTCATCCGGATCGCGCACGGTGGCGGACAGCCCGACCATCGTGGCCGAAGGCGCGAGCGCGCGCACGCGGG
>NZ_JBJKEX010000405.1:0-2550 GCF_045505405.1 Hansschlegelia beijingensis
GGCGAGCCGCCGAGACCGCGTCGAGCCCGGCTTCCGGGAAAAGCTCGCCGAGCGTGCGCGCCGCCGCCGTCACTCGCCGACCACCGCGCCGACCGGGATGTTCCCGAGCAGCTCGGTGGCGCTCGGCGCTTCGTAGTCCGGCGTCACGCCGAGGAGCGGCGCGACCCGCTCCACCATGTGGCCGCCGATCGGAACCGCGTTCCACCCCGAGGTCGAGAAGCCGTGGGTCTCCGGCAGCGACTTGGGCTCGTCCAGCACGACCAGCAGCATGTATTTCGGGTCGTCCATCGGGAACACGCCCGTGAAGGCGGTCAGGTTCTTCGTCTTGGAATAGCGGCCGTTCACCACCTTCTCCGCGGTGCCGGTCTTGCCGCCGACGCGGTAGCCCGGGATGTCAGCCTTCTTGGCTGAGCCCTTCTCGGCGTTGAGCCTCATGAGGTAGCGCATCTCGACGCTGGTCTTGGCCTGGATGACCCGCGGCGCCTCCGCCATCGCCTCCTCGACCGTCCGGTGCAGGAAGGTCGGCTTCACCAGATAGCCGCCATTGACCAGCGCGCTCACCGCCATGACGGACTGGATCGGCGCGATCGCGATGCCGTGGCCGAACGCGATGGTGATGGTGTTCAGCTCGCCCCATTTCGACGGGTAGATCGGCCGCGAGCTCTCCGGCAGCTCCGTCTTCAGGCGGTCGAGCTGGCCCATCTTCTTCAGGAACGCCTTGTGGGCGTCGATGCCAAGCGCGAGCGCGATCCGCGCCGTGCCGATGTTCGAGGAGTGCACGAAGATCTCGGGCACGTTGAGGATGCGGCGGGTCGGGTGGAAATCGTGGATCAGGAAGCGGCCGTGGCGCAGCGGAGCGCGCGCGTCGAAGCGGCTCATCAGATTGACCTTGCCGCTGTCGAGGCCCATCGCGAGCGTCAGCGCCTTGAAGGTCGAGCCCATCTCGAACACGCCGACATTGACGCGGTTGATCGCCTCGGGCTTGAGCGCGTCGGACGGCGTGTTCGGGTCGTAGTCGGGCAGCGAGACCAGCGAGATGATCTCGCCTGTCCGCACGTCGGCGATGGCCGCGGAGGCTGCGATCGCCTTGAACTTCGTCATGCCGGCGACGAGCTCGTCGCGCATCGCGTGCTGGACCTTGAGGTCGAGCGACAGCCGGACAGGCGGCAACCGGCCGCCCTTGGCGGCCGCCGCGGCCGCTTCGGCCGTCTTTCCGCTGGTGTCGAGATACTTCTCGATCCCGGCGATGCCCTTGTTGTCCACGTCGGCGAAGCCGAGGATGTGCGAAACCGCCGGCCCGTTCGGATAGACGCGCTTGTTCTCCGTGACGAAGCCGACGCCCGGTATGCCGAGGCGGAAGATCGCGACCTGCTGGCGGGGCGAGATCTCGCGCTTGATCCAGACGAAGCCGCGCTTGGTGGAGAGCTTGGCCTGAAGCTCCTTCTCGTCGAGCTCGGGCAGCGCCTGCCGCAGCAGGTCCACGGCCTCGTCGACATCGATGATGTTCTTGGGCTCGGCGTAGAGCGACGCGACCTTGACGTCGGTCGCCAGCACCATCCCGTTGCGGTCCACGATGTCGGGCCGCGAGATCGCCGCCGCCGTCTCGGCGACCTCCGCAGCCGTCTCGGCGCCCGGCGCGACCGCGTAGTGCACGAGGCGGCCGACGATTGCGATATAGACGATGCCGAAGGCGATCGCGGCCATTCTCAGGCGGCCGGTGGTCAGGCCGAGTCCCTCGCCGGAGCCGACCAGGATGCGAATAACCCGGCGGACGAAGCGCACGCCGATCACCGACCAGACCCACAGCCGGCGCGCCGTGGCGACGGTGAAGCGGCCGAGCGCCGCGCCTATCAGCGCGCCGTTGCGGAACGTTCCGTCCAGAACCTCCTGCCCCGTCATTGCGCCAGTCCCATTTTCTTCAGGAAGTCCGTGAGGTTCATCGGCGCGGTCGTCTTCGGCGACGACAGCGGCTTGGCGGCCGGTCGCGAGGCCGGCGCCCTGAGTTCTGCGGCCGGCTTGACCGCGATGGTGGCCTTCTTCGCCGGCGGCTGAGGCTGCGGCTTGCGCGCGGTGGCGGCGGCCGGCGTGTCGACGGCGATGCTGGCGTCCTCTCCCATCAGGCCGAGCGCCTCCAGCTTCTTGCCGATCTCGTCCACCGGCGCCGGCCGGTCGGGCAGCGCGGCGAGCTTCACGGTCTGCTCGCGGGCGAGCGGGCCGAGTTCGAGATGCTGCTTGGCGAAGCTCTGGATGCGGTCCGGCCGCGCCAGATAGGCCCACTCGGCCCTGAGGGTCTGGATCGCGTCCCGTTCGGAGGCGATCTCCCGCCTGAGCTTCGCGGCGTGCTCGGCGTGCATCGTGGCGTCGTATTTGATGCGGTAGACGGTGACCGCCGCGCCCACCAGGGCGCCGAGCGCTATCACGTTGAGGACGCGCGCGATCTTCATGACGCGTCTCCCATCAGCCGCGCGATCGGCAGGCGCGGCACGCCATATGCGAGGGCGTCGCCGCCGCGGGCCGGCGCGCTGGTGCGGACCGCCGACCGAAGCCGGG
>NZ_JBJKEX010000406.1:0-2546 GCF_045505405.1 Hansschlegelia beijingensis
CCACCCCCGCGCGGAGGGCGACGCCGACGAGCTCCGCCGCGCGGTCCTGGTCGCCAAGCGCCGGCGCCTGATGGAGCTGCGTCGCCGCGGCGAGATCGGCGACGACGTGTTCCACGTGCTCGAGGAGGAGCTCGACTGGGCCGAGCTCGCCGCCTCCCCGCCGGACCGCTTTCAGGCGCTCGAGGTCTGAGGAGCGGCAGGCCTTAGGCCGCCAGATAGGCGTGGCCGGCGCGCAGCACGGTCTGGTCGTCGAAGGAGCGCCCGGTGAACATCAGCCCCACCGGAAGTCCCGAGACGTCGCGGCACGGCACCGAGATCGAGGGGTGGCCGGTCAGGTCGAAGGCCGCCGTGTTGCAGACCATGTTGAGCGCCTGCGCGATGTGCTCCTCGCGGTTCACCTCCGGCAGCGCCGGAATCTCGTGCGCCGTCTGCGGCGTCGTCGGCATGACCACGAGGTCATAGGTCTCGAACACCTTGTCGTAGACACGGGTGAGCTGGCGGGCGAGGTTCTGCGCGCGGCCGTAGAACACGCCGTGATACTGCGCGTTCATATACTCCGACATCACCACGCCGAGCTTGGCGGTCGGCGAGAAGTCGCCGCCATTGGTCTTGATGCCGCGGTTCATGGCTGACATCAGCCGGGTGTTGTACCAGCCCTTGGTGCCGTAGGCGTTGAGCCCCTGGTAGAAGGTCGCGATGCCGCCCTCGATCGCGATACTGTTCCAGATCGCCGGCACGCGCGCGTGCTCCGGGACCGAGATCTCCTCGACCGTGGCGCCCATCTTCTCGAGATACTTGACCGCCTCGCGCACCGCCTTGTCGACTTCCTTCATCGACCACGGCGTGCCGAACCCTTCCTTCACGACCCCTATCCGCAGGCCCTTGATCGAGCCCGTCAGCCCGGCCGCGTAGTCGACCTTCTCGATCGCGCTCGGCTGGCGCATGTCGCGCGCGGTGTCGTCCACGCCGGCGATCACGGACAGCAGCAGCGCCGCGTCCTCCACCGTCTTCGCCATCGGGCCGACATGGTCGATGGTCGGGTCGAAGCCCGCGATGCCCGTATAGGGCACCAGGCCGTGGGTGGGCTTGTGGCCGACGATGCCCGACCATGAAGAGGGGATCCGGATCGAGCCGCCCTGGTCGCCGCCGAGCGAGATGTCGACCTGGCCGCTCGCCACCGCGGTCGCCGAGCCGCAGGACGAGCCGCCCGCGACGTGCTTCTGGTTCACCGGATTGAGGCCCGCGCCATAGGCGCTGGTGTGGCCGCCGCCCGAGAACGCGAAGTCGTCCGTGTTGAGCATTGCGGTGATGTGGCCGCCGGCCTCCAGGATCCGCGACACCACAGTCGCGTCGGCGTCCGGGATGAAATCGTAGAGCAGCCGTGAGCCGCAGCTCGTGGGGATGCCGGCGACGCAGATCGTGTCCTTGATGCCGATCGTCTTGCCCGACAGCGGGCCGGTCGCCGCGACGGCGCGCACGTCGCAGGTCCGCACGACGCCGTTCAGCGGGTCCTCTTCGGGGGTGGGGCGGGCGCCCGGGATGCGGACGGCGGGAACGACCGGGCGGAGCGGCTCCGGCGTCTGGTCGAGCTCGTCGTAGAGCTCGAGATTGGCCGCGACCATCTTCTCCATGACGTCGAGCTCGGCGTCGGTCAGCCGGATGTGCGAGCGCGCGCTGATCGCGCGGATGTCGTCTCGGGACGGCCGCCGCAGGGTCATGGATCGGTCCTCTCGTACTGAGCGAAGGGCAGGCGTGGGAGGAGGCCGGGCGCGCGGGCCACGGCCGGATGCGACGCGATGGTCTTCGAGCTTTCGCAATGCAACAAATGAATTATTGAGCTACAAAGCATGGCGTTTCGCCATGAGCGGGGGCCGCGATGTTCGATCCCGATCTGCTGCGCGTGTTCGTCGCCGTCGCCGAATGCGGCGGCTTCAGCCGCGCCGCCGAACGGCTGAATTCGACCCAGTCGACCGTCAGCCACCAGATCAAGCGGCTCGAGCAGAAGGCCGGCAGGGTCTTCCTCAACCGGACCACCCGCACGCTGTCGCTCACCGAGGACGGAGAGATCCTGATCGGCTACGCGCGCCGCTTCCTGGCCCTGATCGAGGACGCGACCGAGCATCTCGGCTCGCCGCGGCTCGGCGGCGTCCTGCGCTTCGGCGCCTCGGACGATTTCGCGGGCCAGTGCCTGCCGGAGATTCTCAGCCGGTTCCGCCGCATCCATCCGGACGTGCGGCTCAGCGCGGAGATCGGCGTCAGCCGCGGGCTGGTCGAGCGGCTCGGCGCCGGCGACCTCGACCTCGTGCTCGGCAAGCGGGCGGTCGGCGAGCAGGGCGGCGAATTGGTGTTCCGCGACGGGCTGGTCTGGGCGGCCGCGCCCGATCTCAGGCTCGACCCCCGCGCGCCTGTGCCGCTCGCGCTTTTCCCCCAGCCCTGCGTCTATCGGGCGGCCGCGCTCGGCGCGCTCGAAAGGGCGGGCCGCGCCTGGGACGTGGTCTACGCCTGCCCGAGCCTCACCGGCGTGCAGGTACAAGGGAACCGGGTTC
>NZ_JBJKEX010000407.1:0-2536 GCF_045505405.1 Hansschlegelia beijingensis
GCCTCGCGAGCGACCTGCCGGGCCTCGCGGCCGCGCTGACCGAGCGCCCGCTCATGCGGCGCGCGATCGGCGAGGAGTGCCCCACCACGCGCAGGACGCTGGTGCAGGACCAGTGCGCGCTTGACTTCGCCGACGACCGCACGGTCGTGGTGGACGGATGGGTGCTGTCGGAGACCGAGGCGAGCCTCTGCGCGGCCCGGATTCTCGCCGCACACTCGGCCTGAAGGGCAGGCCGACGAAAAAGGGGACGCCTTGCGGCGTCCCCTGAAGCCGGAGGCCCGAAGCCTCGCGGGAGATGGTTCTCAGACCGAGTAGTACATGTCGAACTCGACCGGATGCGGCGTGTGCTCGAAGCGGATCACGTCCTGCATCTTGAGCTCGATGAAGCTGTCGATCTGGTCGTCGGTGAACACGCCGCCCTTCTTCAGGAACTCGCGGTCCTTGTCGAGCGACTGGAGCGCCTCGCGCAGCGAGCCGCAGACGGTCGGGATCTTGCGCAGCTCCTTCGGCGGCAGGTCGTAGAGGTCCTTGTCCATCGCCTGGCCGGGATCGATCTTGTTCACGATGCCGTCGAGGCCTGCCATCATCAGCGCGGCGAAGCACAGATAGGGGTTCGCCGACGGGTCCGGGAAGCGGACCTCGACGCGCTTGGCCTTCGGGGAGGTCGTGAACGGGATGCGGCAGGACGCGGAGCGGTTGCGCGCCGAGTAGGCGAGCAGCACCGGCGCCTCGAAGCCCGGGACGAGGCGCTTGTAGCTGTTCGTCGTCGGGTTGGTGAAGGCGTTGACCGCCTTGGCGTGCTTGATGATGCCGCCGATGTACCAGAGGCACTCCTGGCTCAGACCGGCGTACTTGTCGCCGGCGAACAGCGGCTTGCCGTCCTTCCAGATCGACATGTGGCAGTGCATGCCCGAGCCGTTGTCGCCGTAGACCGGCTTCGGCATGAAGGTCGCGGTCTTGCCGTAGCTCTGCGCCACCTGGTGGATGCAGTACTTGTAGACCTGCGTGTGGTCGGCCATCAGCACGGCTTCCTCGAACTTGAGGCCGAGCTCGTGCTGGGCGGAGGCCACCTCGTGGTGGTGCTTCTCGACCTTCGCGCCCATCGCCGCCATTGCGGCGAGCATCTCACCGCGCATGTCCTGCGCGCTGTCCATCGGCGGCACCGGGAAGTAGCCGCCCTTGGTGCGGATGCGATGGCCCATGTTGCCGGTGTCGTACTCGGCGTCGGAGTTCGTCGGCAGCTCGTCGGAGTCGAGCTTGAAGCCGGTGTTGTACGGCGTCGCGGCGAAGCGGACGTCGTCGAACACGAAGAACTCGGCCTCGGGGCCGAAATAGATGGTGTCGCCGATGCCGAGCGACTTCAGATAGGCCTCGGCCTTGACCAGCGTGCCGCGCGGGTCGCGCTCATAGGGCTCGTTGGTGGTGGGCTCGAGCACGTCGCAGACGACGGACAGCGTCGAGGCGGCGAAGAACGGGTCGATGCAGGCGGTCTTCACGTCCGGCATCAGCAGCATGTCGGACTCGTTGATCGCCTTCCAGCCGGCGATCGACGAGCCGTCGAACATCTGCCCCTCGGCGAAGAAATCCTCGTCCACCATCGAGATGTCGAAGGTGACGTGCTGCCACTTGCCCTTCGGGTCGGTGAAGCGCAGGTCCACATATCTGACGTCGTTGTCCTTGATGAACTTCATGACGTCGGCGGCAGATTTCATCGCCATTCTTGTCTTATCCTTGAGCTGGTTCTTGGGCTGGGGACGTCGGCCGGTCGGCGGACGTCCTCGGAATCAGATCGCCTCGACGCCGACCTCGCCGGTGCGGATGCGGATCGCTTCCTCGACCGGGGACACGAAGATCTTGCCGTCGCCGATCCGGCCGGTCGCCGCGGCCTTGCGGATCGCTTCCACGGCGCGCTCGACCATCTCGTCGGCGAGCACGACCTCGATCTTCACCTTCGGGAGAAAGTCGACCACGTACTCGGCGCCGCGGTAGAGTTCGGTGTGGCCCTTCTGGCGTCCGAAGCCCTTCGCCTCGGTCACCGTGATGCCTTGCACCCCGACCTCCTGCAGCGCCTCCTTCACCTCGTCGAGCTTGAACGGTTTGATGATCGCTTCGATTTTCTTCACGTAGCTGAGCCTCCTCGTCCCGTCCGGCCGCGCCGCCGGGCAGCCGCGCGGGCGGGACGCCGTCTGATAGCAGCAAGCGTGCCAATTTGCAGAGCCGCTCTCCCTGCCGAAGGCGTCAAGGTGTCCTACGACGTCACGGAGTGAAACAGAAGTCGGCCCTATCCGTAATGATCGCAAATTAGGCAGGTTGATGAAAAAATATGCCGAAGATTGCCCGCCGGCCGGTCGTGGCCGCGTGCTTATTGGGCAGGGCAGATCGCAACGCGGCGACGCCGCCATGATTGAGCTTCTGTCGCCGCAAGGCATGGGCGAGGTGGACCGCGCCTCGACCGCAGCCGGGGTGAGCGGCGCGACGCTCATGGACAATGCCGGCCGCGCGGTCGCCGCGTCGGCGCAGCGCCGCTGGCCGGACG
>NZ_JBJKEX010000040.1:0-16929 GCF_045505405.1 Hansschlegelia beijingensis
TGAACCAGTCGACCCATTCCAGCGTCGCGAACTCGACGGTCTCGAACGAGCGCCAGGGTCCACGCCGGTGGATGGCGGATCCCCGAGCTCAAGCCGCTCGGCGCGCCGGGTCCGGTCGCGATCGGCTCCGTCGTGCGGGCGGGCGCGGCCGGTGCGCCGGCGTTGCGCGTGGAGGTGTCCGCTCCCGAGGGAGGCAAGCCGCCGGAGCTGTTCGCCGAGACTGGCGACGGCGAGTATGTCGCCGCGCCCGAACTCACTGATAAGCCTGCCGGGGGCCGCGCCGCCTTCCGGATAGCCCTCGACGGGCCGGACCTGCCTGGCGCGGGCCTTCGCCTGACGCTTGTCGCCGCCGGCGAGGCGATCGAGACGCGCGTGCCCCTCGACGCCATCAGGCCCAAGTCCTAAGTCTCGCGGACTTCTTGGACCGCAACGCGGCCTCCACGCACCAGGAGACGGCCATGACGATCAAAGTCGGCGACAGGCTGCCGAACACCACCTTCCGTCGCCTCGGCCCCAATGGCCCCGAGACCGTCATGGCGGACGAGATCTTCGGCGGGAAAAAGGCGGTCCTGTTTGCGGTTCCGGGCGCCTTCACGCCCACCTGCCACAAGAACCATCTGCCGGGCTACCTCAACAACATGGACGCGCTCGCGGCCAAGGGCGTCGAGGTCGTCGCGGTCACGGCCGTGAACGACCCGTTCGTGATGGACGCCTGGGCGAACGCCACGGGCGGCAAGGGCAAGATCGAGTTCCTGTCGGACGGCAGCGCGGACTTCGCCAAGGCCATCGGCCTTGAGCTCGACGCCTCCGCGGGCGGCCTCGGGATCCGCTCGAAGCGCTATGCGATGGTGCTGGACGACATGACGGTCACACAGCTCGCCGTTGAGGATCAGCCCGGCAAGGCCGATCTCTCCAGCGCCGAACGCCTGCTCGAGGCGCTCTGACCTACAGGCGTTACGCGACAGATGCGTAACGCCTTACCTCTTGATGCGAACAAAATGAGTACATAGAACAGAAGGCCGCCGCTGGAGGACCTTCTGCCTTGGACATCGCCCGGAAGCTCGCGATCCTCGCCGACGCGGCCAAGTACGACGCCTCCTGCGCCTCGAGCGGAACTGACAAGCGCCATTCCGCGGGCGGCAAGGGGGCTCGTCCGCAGGGGCTCGGGTCAACGGAAGGCGCTGGCATCTGCCACTCCTATGCTCCGGACGGCCGCTGTATCTCCCTGCTCAAGATCCTCCTGACGAACGCCTGCGCGTTCGACTGCCTGTATTGCGTCAACCGCTCCTCCAGCAACGTGCCGCGAGCGCGGTTCACGGTGGCCGAAGTCGTCCGGCTGACGCTCGACTTCTACCGGCGGAATTACATCGAGGGTCTGTTCCTCTCCTCCGGCATCGTCAGGAGTCCCGACTTCACGATGGAGCAGGTGGTCCGCGTCGCGCGGACCCTCCGGCTGGAGCATGGCTTCAAGGGCTACATCCACCTCAAGACGATCCCCGACGCCTCTCCGGAGCTGCTTGCGGAGGCCGGGCTCTATGCGGACCGCCTGTCGATCAATGTCGAGCTGCCGACCGAGACGGCCCTGAAGCAGCTGGCGCCTGAGAAGGACATCAGGGCCGTCCGGCGCACCATGGCGGGGCTTCGCGGTCGCATCGATGAGGCCAAGGCGGATCGGCGCGCGCCGCGCTTCTCGCCTGCTGGCCAGAGCACGCAGATGATCATCGGAGCCGACGCGTCCGACGATCGGGCGATCCTCGGAACATCCGCGAACCTGTACGGCTCCTATCGGCTCAAGCGCGTCTATTACTCGGCGTTCAGTCCGATCCCGGACGCCAACGCCCGCCTGCCGCTGCAGGCGCCGCCGCTCGTGCGGGAGCACCGCCTCTATCAGGCGGACTGGCTGATGCGCTTCTATGGGTTCTCCGTCGACGAAATCACCGAGGGCGGCGGCATGCTCGACCTCGCCGTCGACCCCAAGCTGGCCTGGGCGCTGCGCCATCGCGAGCGCTTCCCGCTCGACGTCGACCGGGCCTCGCGCGAGGAGCTGCTGCGGGTGCCTGGTCTCGGCAAGACCGTGGTCGACAGGATCCTCTCGGCGCGGCGCTTCCGCGCCATTCGCTGCGAAGATCTCGCGCGGCTGAAGGCGCCGCTGCGCAAGGTGCTGCCCTTCCTGCGGCTGGCCGACCACTCGCCGTCGATCGGGCTGCTCGAGTCCGAGCGCCTGCTGGAGCGCATCGCTCCGCCGCCGCGCCAGATGGCGCTCGCTCTTTGACGGCCCGCCGGGTCGTTCTCGACGGTCCAGCCGACGTCGCGGGCTGGCGCGCGGCTGCGCGAAGCCTGCTCGCAGCAGGGACGCCGGCTTCGTCGGTCGTCTGGTCGGTGAAGGGCGAGGCGGACGACCTGTTCTGCGCAGCGCTGGAGGCCCCTGCGGCGCATTCGGCGGCGCGGGGTTTCTCGGTCGCGCGCGGCTTCCTCGAGCTCGCGGGGACAGGGCTTCTCCACAGCGACCCGGGCCGTTTCGACCTGTTCTACCGCCTGCTCGCTCGCGTCGTGCCGGATCGATCGGTTCTGGACGACGCGGCGGATCCGGACGTCGTGCGCGCTCGCGACCTCGCCAAGGCGGTCCGGCGCGACAAGCACAAGATGACCGCCTTCGTGCGTTTCCGGGAGATCGCGACCTCGAACGGCGCGCATTTTGTCTCTTGGTTCGAGCCGGAGCATCACATCGTCGAGGCGACGGCGCCATTCTTCGCGCGCCGCTTCGCCTCGATGCGGTGGTCGATCCTGACGCCGGAGCGCTCGGCGCATTGGGACGGTGACGAGCTCGTCTTCTCAGAAGGCGCAAGGCGCGCCGACGCCCCGGACAGCGACGCCCTGGAGGCGGTCTGGCGGACCTACTACGCGAGCATCTTCAATCCGGCGCGGCTCAAGGTCGCCGCGATGCGGTCCGAGATGCCGCGCAAGTACTGGCGCAACCTTCCCGAGGCTTCGCTCATTCGTCCGCTGATCGCCTCAGCCGCCGTCCGGTCGGCGGCGATGGTCGCCGCGCCGGCGACCATGCCGAAGAAGGGCCACCGCCCGATGAAGCAGACCGAACTTCCCGAGCCCCACAATGCCTCGACGCTCGACGCGCTGCGAGCGGAGGTCGACGAGTGCCGTAACTGCCCGCTCTGGGCCGACGCCACCCAGGCGGTGTTCGGCGAAGGGCCCGCCGACGCCAGGGTCATGTTCGTGGGCGAGCAGCCCGGCGACAAGGAGGATATCCAGGGCCGGCCCTTCGTCGGACCGGCTGGAGCGCTTTTCGACCGGGCCGCGCAGGAGGCCGGCCTCGAGCGCGACAAGGTCTATGTCACCAACGCGGTGAAGCATTTCAAATTCGAGCCGCGCGGCAAGTTCCGGCTGCACAAGACGCCGGGACCGACCGAGATCGCGGCGTGCCGTCCGTGGCTGGAGCGCGAGATGGCCACGCTCAGGCCGCGGCTGGTGGTGGCCATGGGCGCGACCGCGGCGCGCGCCGTGATGGGACGCGTCGTCAAGATCGGCGAGACACGTGGCTCGATCCTGCAGCGGGAAGGCGAGCCGGACGTGCTGGTGACCGTTCACCCGTCCTATCTGCTGCGGCTGCCCGACGAGGAGCGCAAGCGCGCGGAGTTCTCCCGCTTCGTCGAAGATCTGCGGCTCGCGGCGCCTTTCGCCAGAGCGGCCTGAGCGGCTTCAGCGAGGAAACGCGACACAGGATCCCTCAAGGGCGACTTCGACCTCGCCGGCGTCGGCCGCGAAGCTCGTCGGCGCGCGCACCGGCAGCTGGAACTCGCCGATCGCCACCGTCAGGACGGTGTGGTCCCCCCGGAAACTGCGGGCCAGGATCCTGGCCGCGCATCCGGAGCCCGGAGCGCCCAGGACGATCTGCTCGGGCCGCACGCAGACCCGGGCGACGCCGATCACTCCCGGCGACGTCGCGCCCAGCGGCATGCTGCCGAGCGCGGTTTCCGCCACCGCGCCGCGGATCTTGGCGTCGAGGAACACCGCCGCGCCTGTGATCCGCGCCACCTCGGCGCTCGCTGGCTGCAGGTAGACGGATCTTGGATCGCCCTGCTGGGCGATCGCGCCCTGGTTCATGACCGCGACCGTATCGGCGCTCGCGAAGGCCTCCTCGGGATCGTGCGTCACGAGGATGGCCGAGGCGCCAGAGCGCCGCAGGGTGGCGACGACCTCGCCCGAGACGGTCCGGCGGAGATCGAGATCGAGGCCGTTGAACGGCTCGTCGAGCAGGACGATTTCGGGACGCGGAGCGAGCGCGCGGGCCAGAGCGACGCGCTGCTGCTGTCCCCCTGAAAGCTCATGCGGATAGCGTTCCGCCAGTTCCTGCACGCCGACCAGAGCCAGGACCTCGCCGATCCGCTCCCTCGTCCGCTCCCGCCGCGCGAGTCCGAAGCCCACGTTTCCCGAGACCGTCAGATGCGGGAACAAGGCCCCTTCCTGGGGCACGTATCCGATCCGTCGCCGCTCGGGCGGCACATGCAGGCCGTCGCGAGCGACGTCCCGGCCATGGATCTCGATCGCCCCACCGTCGAGCCGTTCAAAGCCGGCGATCAGCCGCAACAGGGTGGTCTTGCCGCATCCGGACGGTCCGAGCAAAGCAGCGATCGCGCCCTCGCGCACGGCGAAGTCGACGCCACGCAGCACCGGCTGGCCATTGAAGGCTTTCTTCGCCTCGCGGACGCGGACGCTCGTCATCAGAGATCGTCAAGCTCCAGGCTGCGGCGGGTGAAGACATAGACGGGGATCGCCGAAACCGCGACCAGCAATGCGGCGAACGGCGCCGCCGCCGCATAGCGGCCTTCGTTCGCCTGCGACCAGACCTCGGTGGCGAGCGTGGTGACGCCGATGGGCGCCAGCATCAGGGTCGCGGTGAGTTCCCGCGCGAGCTCCAGGGTGATCAGCGCGAGCGCCGCGCCCACACCAGGCAGCATGTTGGGGAGCGTCACGGCGACGAAGGCCGCGACCGGTCCCTTGCCGAGGCTCCTGGCCACCTCCTCGAACCGGGCGGGGGCAAGCTCCAGGGACGCCCGCAGGGCCGACTGGGCGAGCGGCAGGGCCAGCACCGCATAAGCCGCGAACAGCAGCGCGACCGTCTGATAGACCCCGGGAAAGAAGCGGATCGCGAAGAATACGAGTGCGAGGGCGACGACCAGACCGGGAAGTCCGTGCACGATGTAGGGCAGCCTCTCGGCGAGGGCGGACAGGCGTCCCAGATGGCGCGTGGCGGCGAGCGCGAGCGGCGCGGCGAGCGCCGTGACGACGAGCGCCCCGGGCAGCGCAAGGGTCAACGAGCCTTTCACGGCCGGCCAGATGTCGGCTGCGGCGTGACCGAACGATTTGCCGACGGCGAGCCAATACACCAGCACCGCGCAGGGCGCGCCGAGCGCCAGCGCGATCAGCGCGGCCATTCCGAAGAGGACGAATGGCTTCGCGCTCCCCAGCGGCGTGAGCGACAGCTGTCGCCGCCCCCCCTTGCCGACCCGCGCGAAACGCAGATCGCGCCGCAGCTTCATCTCGAACAAGGCGGGCGGCAGCGCGAGCGCGAGCAGCACAGCCGATTGCAGGGCCGCGGCGCCGCCGTCGAACTCGAGTTCGTACGACTCGAAGATCGCGGTGGTGAAGGTCTGGACCCGCAGGAGCGCAAGCGCGCCGAACTCGGCGAACATATGCGTGAGCACGAGCAAGGCGCCGGCGCCGAGCGCCGGCCAGGCTTGGGGCAGCGTCACGCTCACGAACCGCCGCCAGGACGTTCGACCGAGGGAGCGCGCCACGTCTTCGAAGGCAGGGTCCATGCCGCGCAGCGCAGCCGCCACCGGCAGATAGACCAGCGGATAGTGCGAGAGCGTGAGGATCAGCACCGCGCCCGGCATCGTCTGGAACGCGACGCCCATCGAGGCCCAGGCGAAGCTCGCCACGAAAGCCGGGACGGCGAGCGGCAACGCGGCCGCCACCCGCCACCAGCGCCGGCCCGGAACGTCCGACCGCTCGACGCACCACGCGACCGCAACCCCGATCACCGCCGACAGCAGCGTCACCGAGCCCGCAAGCGTCACCGTGTTGACGAGAAGCTCCGCGGTGCGCGCCCGGAACAGCTCCTCAGCGACGCCCGCGAGACCAACCTGCCACGCCCGGGTCGCCACATAGGCGATCGGCAGCGAGATCAGCACGGTCGGCGCCAGGACGGCGAGCGTGAGCCAGCCCGGGGGCCTCGTCCGCCGGCCAGCGCCCGCCAAGGCGAGCGTCAAGCGAGCCCGGCCTCGCGACGCAGATCCCGCGCGAGATCCGAATCCGCGATGTCCTCGGGCGACACGTCCGGCGGGTCGAGCTCGTCAAGCGGCTTCAAGGGATAAGGCGACTTGACGTCGGGCCGCACGGGGTACTCTGCGACGGCGCCGACGAGAGCCTGCTGGCCCGGGACGCTGACCATGAACGCAAGAAGACGCTGCGCCAGCTCCTGACGCTTGCTCGACTTCAATATGCCCGCGCCGGAAAGCGTGACCAAAGCGCCGGGATCCTTGTGGCCGAGATATTGGAGCTGGCACTTCATCTTGTCGGCTCCGACCTCGTCGGCGACGCGGAACCAGTAGTAGTTGTTGACTAGCGCCGTCGGGATCTCGCCGCGCTGCACCGCCTGTACGGCCGCGACATTGCCATTGTAGACGCGGCCGTTGGCCTTGAGCCCCTTCATCCAGTCGAGCGCGGCCTCGCGGCCCTTGAGCTTGACGATGGCGAGCGCCTGGGCCTGGAACTCGCCGCTCGTCGGCACGAAGCCGACGCGGCCGCGCCACTCCGGCCTGGCGAAATCCATCACCGAAGCCGGCAGCGCCTCCGGCTGGATCATGTCGACATTGTAGGCGACCACCCTGCAGCGGGCGCTGACGCCGACCCAGGAGCCGTCCTTGGCCGCGAATTGAGAATGGACCTGCGCGATCGTGTCAGGCCGCGCCTGCGCCAGCAGGCCCCGGGCCGCGAGCGCGGCGATCGGGGCGCTCTCTTCAGAGTAGAAGACATCGGCCGGCGAAGCCTGGCCTTCCTCGATGATCTGGTTGGCGAGCTGGGCGCTGTTGCCGCGACGGATCGCGACCTCGACGCCGGTCTGTTGGGTGAAGGCCTCGACGATTGCGGCGGTCGTCTCCGCATGTTGGCCATTGTAGAGGGTCAGCGCGCCGCCCTCATCCGCCCAGGCGCTCCGTCCCGAGCCGAGCAAGGTGGCGCCGCCAGCCGCAGCCAGCCCCGCGACAAAGGCGCGGCGGTCCAACCTTTTCATTATAATTACTCCAAACAACGCAAGTGTTTAGGTGTCGTGAAAGGAGTCCCACTCGCGGGCGGAGTCAACAGCTCAAAGCAGCGGAGACCGACGCTGGCGACCAGGAAGGGCGCGCAGCGCGCGTGCTCGGCGGGCTGAGCCAGGTCAGGCGCCAAAGGGAGCTCAAAGGCCGGACGCCGGCCGGCGGGCCGGGCGCGCCCAGCCTGCGATGTCAGGAGCTCAACGTCCTGACTCTAACGAGCTCGAGATCGCGAGGCGCAGGACGCGAGACAAGTCCTCGACCGAATAAGGCTTCTGCAGCAGCTCGAACCCGGAGCGCCCCTCCTGGGCCAACACGTCGCTGTAGCCCGAGGTGAGGACGATGGGGAGGTCGGGCGTCAGTCGCCGTATCTCGCGAGCGAGATCGACTCCATTCACGCCGGGCATCACGACGTCGGAGAACACCACGTCGAACGAGGCGTCCGGATCCTTGAGCATGACGAGGGCCTCGGAGGCGTTCATCGCCCAGCTCGTCACATAGCCGAGGTCCTGCAGGGTCTGCGTCGCGAAGCCGCCGACCTCCACATTGTCCTCGACGATCAGGACGCGGCGTCCGCCGCCCACCGGCGCCGGGCGGTTCGTCCGAAGCGCCGGCGCCGGCTCGGCGGCTTCCTCGACCTCGGGGAGATAGATCGTGAAGGCCGCGCCTGCGCCCTGCGTGCTCTCGACCGCCACGTCGCCGCCGGACTGCTTGGCGAAGCCGAACACCTGGGACAGCCCGAGACCGGTGCCCTTGCCGATTTCCTTGGTGGTGTAGAACGGCTCGAATATCTGCGAGATGATGTCCGGCGCGATGCCTTCGCCAGTGTCCGTGAGCGACACTGCGACGAACGGCCGGCCGCTGGCCGCATGGCCCCGGATCGAGGGCAGCCCTGCGCCGCAGATGACCCGGAGCTTAAGCGTGCCCTCCCCGTTCATCGCGTCACGCGCATTGACCGCCATGTTGACCAGCGCCGTCTCGAACTGACTGCGGTCGGCTTTGACGAAACATGGCCTCTCCGGCAGCGAGCTCTGCACGTTCACGCGCGCGCCGGTCACTGTGTCCAGCATGTCGGTGAGAGAGCAGACGCAGGCCCCGACCTCGAACACCTCCGGATTGAGCGCCTGCCTGCGGGCGAAGGCGAGAAGCTGTCCCGTCAGCCGCGCGGCGCGATCGGTCGTCTCCGAGATCGCGTCCACGTAGCGACGCCGGCGCTCCTCCGGCAGATCCGGGCGCCTCAGGAAGTCGACCGACGACCGGATGATCGTCAGAAGGTTGTTGAAGTCATGCGCGACGCCGCCGGTCAGCTGTCCGACAGCTTCGAGCTTCTGGGATTGCCTGAGCGCCTCTTCAGCCTGCGCGAGCGCCGAAGCCTGCTGCTTCTCGGCCGTTATCTCCCGGCCATAAGCGTAGATGAGATCGCCCTCCGCGGAGGTGCGCCAGGAGAACCAGCGCGGCGTCCCGTCGAGGTGTCGGAACCGGTTCTCGAAATTGGTCAGGTCGCGGGCGTCCGACGCCTCCCGGAGGGCGGCCTCCGTCACCTTCAGGTCGTCCGGCCAGATGAACTCCCGGAAGCTTCTGCCCACCACCTCTTCGTGCGGATGGCCGAGAATGGCCGTCCACGCCGGATTGACCGCGCGGAACACGCCGTCGATCCCCACGACGGTCAGAAGGTCGCGCGAGTTCCTCCAGACCCGGTCGCGTTCCGCGGTCCGCTCGGCGACCTGCGTCTCGAGCCCTTCGTTCAGTTGTCGCAGCCGGGCTTCGAGCTGGCGGCGCGGGGTGATGTCGTTGAACAGCGCCGCCACCCGACGCTGCTCCGGCTTGTCGAGCCGGAACGCGTGAACGTCATACCAGCGCTGCCCAAGCTCGCGCGCGGAGCTCTCGAACCGGACGGGCTCGCCGGTCATGGCGACGCGCCCGTAGATCTCGAACCAGTGAGCGTCGTGGTCCGGCGCGAGCTCACGCATCCATCGTCCGGCCGCGTTGGTGAGCCCGGTCTGCGCTTCAAACGCCGGATTGGTTTCGATGAACCGGTAGTCCACCGCACGGCCGGCCTCGTCGAACTTCATCTCGAACGTGCAGAAGCCGGCGTCGATGTTCTCGAACAGATCGAGATAGTGCTGCCGCTCGACCCGAAGCGCCTCAAGCCGCGCGCGCGCCTCGTACTGCCGCCGACGACCGCGGAGCGCGGCCCGGACCACGCTGATCAGCGTGGTCGGATGAAACGGTCGTTCCACGAAGCTGACGTTTCCGAGCAGTTCCGACAATCTGGTCGCCGCCGGGTTTCGCTCCGCTCCGGCGCCATGGCGCACCAGAACGACGAACGGCATGTCCGACCATGGCGGCTGGTCGGAGATCCACGCCGCGAGCGGCGAAAGATCGACTCCTTGCAGCGCCTCCTCGGTGACCACCACGGCGCCCGCCGTCTCGACGAGGCCGGCGATCATCCCATCGAGATCGCGAACGATCAGGGAGGCGATCGTCGCCTCGCCCATCAGCGACTGCGCGATCCGCGCATCCCTGCCCAGAGGCGCGAGGATCAGGACACGTTCGGATGATGGGTTGTGCGGCGCGGTCACGAAAGGCGGCCGGACCTCTCGGGAGCCGCGCCCATGAGGGGCAGCTCGCTGCCTTTGCCGGTGTAGACCGGCGTTCCTCGCAGGATGCCCTGGAAGCCCTCGAGCGCCGGTCCGACCGCCAGCCCGCCCGGACCGATGCGGTACTCCCGGATCGTGTCCTCATGTGCGCTCGTCCGCTTCTTGACGATCGACATGGCCCGACGGACCTGGCCCGAAGCTTCGAAATAACGCAGGAGGACGACGGTGTCCGCCAGATAGGTCACGTCCACGGGCGACCGCATGTCGCCCATCAGCCCGTGTTGCGCGAGGGTGAGGAATGTCGACGCGCCCTGCCTGTTCAGATACTGCAGCAACTCATGGATGTGCAGGATGAGCGAATGCTCGTCCGGCATCGCGGCCTGGTAGCCGTTGAGACTGTCGATCACCACCGTCTTGATGCCGTTGGCGTCGACCCGAGCGCGGACCCGATGCGCGAACTCGCCAGGCGTGAGCTCCGCGGCGTCGACCTGCTCGATCACCACGCTGCCCTCCGCGAACCAGCGCCGCAGCGGGAAGCCCATGGCGGCGGTCCGTTCGAACAGAAGCCCAAGCTCTTCATCGAAGACGAACATCGCGCAACGCTCGCCGCGACCCACGGCCGCCGCCACGAACTGGATTGCGATCAGGCTCTTGCCGCTTCCGGTCGGCCCGAGGATCAGCGTGCTGGACCCGCTCTCCACGCCGCCCCCGAGAAGAGAGTCGAACTCCGGGATTCCGCTGCTGCGGGGAGCGCGCTCGAATTCGGTCTTGTGCTCGAGCGAGACGAGCCGCGGGAACACGGCGAGCCCGCCCGTCAGAATGGCGAAGTCATGGTAGCCGCCACGATAGCGCTGCCCCCGATACTTGACGACGCGAAGCCTGCGCCGCTCGGGTCCATAGGTGGGCGCCAGCTCCTCGAGCCGAATGACCCCATGCGCGACGCTGTGGACGGTCTTGTCGCTGACGTCGGCCGTCAGGTCGTCGAGCAGCAGCACGGTCGTGCCGCGCTTCGCGAAGTAATGTTTGAGCGCGAGGACCTGGCGCCGATAGCGCAGCGATCCGCCGGCGAGCAGGCGGATCTCCGAGAGGCTGTCGATGACGATGCGGGACGGCTGCACGCGCTCCACGGCCTCGAAGATCATCCGGGTCGTTTCGCCAAGTTCGAGGTCCGACGAATAGAGCAGGCTCTGCTGCTGCTCCGCGTCGAGCAGGCTGTCCGACGGCGCGAGTTCGAAGATGTTGACGTGCGAGGGGATCGACCAGCCATGCGACGTCGCGGTCTCGCGCAGCTCCGTCTCGGTCTCTGAAATGGTGATGTAGAGGCCGATCTCGCCCCGCGCCGCGCCCTCGAGCAGGAACTGCAGCGCGACGGTGGTCTTGCCGGTGCCCGGCGACCCTTCCAGCAGATAGAGACGATCGCGCCGCACGCCCCCGATGAGGATGTCGTCAAGGCCCGTCACGCCGAAAGCGGCCTTGTCGTCAGATCCCGAGGGGTGAGGCATGTCGATGAACCCAGATCGAAGCAGGCGCACGTGCGCGTTGAGCGATATAGCGCGCTTTTGCAGCGGTGAAGCGGGGGCGGCCGTCCTGACGATCCCGGTATTGGGATCCGCAGCACGTGGAGCGGCCGCTGAGGAAAGCTTCCGGGCCCCGTTGCGGCGTTGCGCTCCTGCCCTGGCGGGCGCAGGGTTCGGAAATGACGCCGAGCCCTGCGACCCGCCCGAACGGATCAGAACGCTCCCTGACCCTCGCCTTGCTGATTGACGGGGACAACGCGTCGCCAAAGATCATCGAAGGCCTGCTCGCCGAGATCGCCAAGTACGGCACGGCCAGCGTGAAGCGGATCTACGGCGACTGGACCAAACCGAACCTCGCCGGCTGGAAGTCGTGCCTGCTGGAGCACTCGATCCAGCCCGTCCAGCAGTTCGCCTACACGACCGGCAAGAACGCCACCGACGGAGCGATGATCATCGACGGGATGGACCTGCTCTACACGGGCCGCTTCGACGGATTCTGCCTGGTCTCAAGCGACAGCGACTTCGCCCGGCTCGCATCGCGGCTGCGCGAGCAGGGGCTGCGGGTCTATGGCTTCGGCGAGCGGAAGACGCCGCGCCCGTTCATCACCGCCTGCGACAAGTTCATTTTCTTCGACGTCTTGCCGAAGTCGGTCGAGCCGCTCGCCGTGGAGCCGGCCGGCCCGGCGGCGCCCAAGAAGGCAAAGACCCCGAAGCCCGCCGCAAAGCCTGCTCCCACGCAAGCGCCGCCCAAGCGCTCCGGCGAGACGATCGACGCCGCCGCCCGCGCTCTGCTGACCTCGGCGCTGGCGGCGGTGGCCGACGACGCCGGCTGGGCCGCCCTCGGCGCCATGGGCAGCCACATCGCGAAACGGTCTCCCGAATTCGACTCGCGCAACTACGGCTTCGCCAGGTTGAGCGACCTGGTGGAGGCCACCGGGCTGTTCGAGGTGGACCGGGCAGCCAAGAGCGGCGGGGTCGCGGTCAGACTGAAATGAGGCCTCATCGGGCCCGGCCGAGCGCCCGCGGCGGGCGGACTTGGCCTGCTGGCTTCAGAGGCCCTCCTGGGGGGCTGAGACCAGCAAGGCTCGCTGCCCCGCGGCGCGGTTGCGCCTTGGCGGCCGAAGAGCGAACTCTGTCGCACTTCGAGAGCGCCGCGAGCACCGCTCAAGACCGACGCGAGGGCGCTTCCATATCTAATGCAGGTCCGTTCCACCGAAGACGGGGCTCTGAGTGCGAGCGACACACTGCAGGGAGGACGCCCGGACGATGGGCGTGGCGCAGAGAAGCCCGCGAACCCCGATTGCCCCCCGCCTCCGGTTCGGCTAGGTTCCGCGCCGGCTCAGGCACCCGTAGCTCAGCTGGATAGAGCGCTGCCCTCCGAAGGCAGAGGTCAGAGGTTCGAATCCTCTCGGGTGCGCCAGCGTTTTCAGTCACTTAGGTGCGTTACCTCCCCCGCCGATCGTTGCCGCGGAAGCGTGACGGAAGCGTAACGCCGCCATCCGAAGCAAACAGAATCACGGCCGCAGGGCTTCTGTGGTGACGAGATTGTAAGTTCGGGCCCTCGCTGGGGCGCAGTGCCGTCCATATCGCCAGCGTTCCGTTTGGTTTTCCCGCCTCGGGTTAGCTCACGCGAATCGGAAGTTGATGGTAGCGTGGCCGCTGAGCCAGAACGAACTTGCGACGAATGCGAAAGTGCGCGGATCGAAGCATGGAGATAGCCTTCCGCACGAAGGCTCTACGCACTTTGTGTCTGAGCGGAGAGGCTATGGAGGCGACGTATGGTGCGGAGCGCGCACGTCATTTGATGAGTTTCCTGGCGGATATGCGGGCCGCGGATTGCCTCGGCGACTGCCCTTGGCTTGGAGTCACACCTCCACCTTCGGGGCGCGCCACTGAGGCAGAGGTAACGGTGGACGGTGGAGTAACCGTCACTTTGAGGACCGCTCAACAAACTATCCGGAAAGACGGAAACGAGAGGATCGATTGGGAACGGGTGCAACGCGTCATTGTTCAACGAATCGATGTCGATGATGCCTAAAGCCACCACATCGCATCAGTTCGAGCCGGACTGGGCGGTGGCCCCGGGTGCCACAATTGCAAATATTCTTGCCGCCCGTGCGATCTCACAGGAGCGATTCGCCGAGCTTATCGGGGAGCGCGTCGAAACGGTTCATCGACTTCTTACGGGCGATGAACCCGTCGATGGGGATTTGGCTACGCGCATTTCTCGTTGCCTTGGCTCATCTGAGGCTTTTTGGACAAAGCGAGAGGCCCAGTTCAGGTCGGATGCAGCGCGCGTTCGTGAAGCTGAGATCCAGGGTGCCAAGCTTGAGTGGGTAAAGCAGTTTCCCGTTCGGGAGATGGTTTCTCTCGGATGGATCGCGGACTTCCGATCTCAATCCGAAGCGGCTGAGGCATGCCTAGACTTGTTCGGGGTTCCCGACGTCCCCAGCTGGCAGCTAAGGTTCGGAGGAATAGCGACTAACGTGGCCTTTCGGTTGTCGCTATCCGCTCGATCGACTGCGGGCGCTATTGCAGCATGGCTGCGTTGGTCCGAACTCCTCGCAAATCGCATCTCATGTGCTCAGTGGTCCCCCCAGATATTCCGGGAACGTCTAGAGGTGATCAAAGGTCTAACACGGCAGAAGAACCCTGAGACCTTTATCCCGATGCTGAGGGACATGTGCGCCGACGCCGGTGTCGCGGTTGTGGTCGCCAAAGCACCGAAGGGGTGCCCCGCAAGCGGCGCAACGAAATTTCTCTCTCCCAACAAAGCGATGATAGTACTAACTTTCCGCTATCGGTCGGACGATCAGTTTTGGTTTTCCTTCTTTCACGAGGCGGGACACCTCCTTCTTCACAACATCGACTCCCTCTTCCTAGAGGATGGAAACGATCCACGTTCGGAGTGCGAGGCTGAAGCGAACGAGTTCGCCGAAAGAACGCTAATCTCAGCGCGCCACCGGGCGGAGCTCGACAACCTTAGAGTTGACGGCAAAGCAATCATCCGCTTCGCCCAGCGCGCTGGCGTAACGCCCGGCATTGTTGTCGGCCAGCTTCAGCACCGAGGAAGGATCCCACCCAGCGGGTTCAACTGGCTTAAGCGGCGGTTCAGTTGGGAGAAGATCGATCTTGAGGCGATCAGCCCCTAAACCGTAGGTAAAGATCTGGGCTTTTCTGCCAGTTGCAAATTCCATCTTCGAGAACTTGGCTACCCAATCCTACGTCCTCGCCAAAATGCCTCAGCTTCTCTTCCAACAATGAGGCCGGGATACCTGCGGTCGGAGAGCCCCCGAATAGGAGCCGCGCGCCTCTCAAAGGACCGGTAGAGTCCTTCAGATACGTTGAACCAGGATCGATCGGCGCAATTCCCAATTTGCCCAGCATCGTTAAGAAGTCGAACCTTCCCAAGCGACCGAAGCGACGAACCGCGTCGAGGGAACCGTACAGCGCATCGAATACGGCGGCAGGATTCTGACCGACCTGCTGATGGGTTTCACGCACCATATCGTGGTGCGTTCTGGGTGGAGCAATCCAGGCCACATAGGATGAGAGAATAGCCGCCGTTCCATTCGCCGCGGCCGCGCTGAGACTCTCATACTTTCGGTGGTTGCTGAACCGACGAGACACGCCGTCCGCCCCCCTGAGCGTGGCTTCGTTAATCGTCAGCCAGCTCTCGAGCCCCTTAGGATGCGCGGCAGTGGTCGCCCAATCCCAGCGCCCGCCCTGCCCGAGCTTTCCGTAAATGTCACGCGTGAGTCTCCAGCCATCTATCGAGTGCTTTCCAAAGTGGGTCGCAAGAAAAACAAGCCACCAAGCCTCGTCCTTCTCGCCCCGCCGGTCCTTTATGACCGCCGCACGAAGAGGGTCGAACAAAGGACTGCCGGGATCCTCACGCCTCGGATCGTGATCCGCGTCCCTAATGTGGTGAGCAAACTCAACTCTCCGTAGGCTATCAACAAACTGGCAAACGAGCGGGGTTAGCCGCCCTTGAACCCTCAGTCCTGGTAGCGCCCCGTGGTTACGTTCGTAGGTGGTGATTTTTGCGGCAAGCGCCTGTGCTCTACCACGATCTCGCGGCGTCATCTCAGCCCTTTCGACATTTCTAAAGCCCGGGGAGTTCGTCTTGGTCGCCCGTCCGTCGCTCAACAGCACGCTGGCGCCCCCGGATAAAGGCGTCGTACTCAGGACACGACATGTCCTTCTTTTCCCGTATGAGCGACCGGAGGTCTCCCTGGTCAGACAGACGCTTGATCCGCAGCAACCTCGCTAAGTCCAACCAATAAGGATCGATAGCTTCCGGTTGCGGCTCCATCTGACGCAAGCGGATCGCTTGTTCAGCATCTAAGAGCCAATCAACCGAACGCCAAGGATCTCCTTCAGGCATAGGAGGCATATTTATTGGCTCCTGGAACCCTTCCGCCAGATATCGACGAGCTCTGTGCTCGTCATCGTCGTACAAGTGCATACTCCCGACGAAGTGGATGTATCGCCCAAGCCGGGCATTAAGGGTCCGCGCCACCAGTTCATGAAGAAACGTGAAAGCAAAAACATCATGAGGAAACCCCCTGTAAGCATCGTTTGACCGCATTGTCGTTATCATATGCAACGAGCCATTTCTCGGAAGAAACTGTATCGCGGTCGTACAGGGAACATCTTTATTGTTATGCCTTAGGTCAGAATGCGAAAAAATCTGCAGAACTGCTTGCCTCGTGTCAGATACGCCATTCTTTCTTTTCAACATATCGATGATCTTACCGAGGCGACTGTCAGGGCCGCCCTTGACTAACCGAGGGCCGTATGCCCCGGGTGCCCGGACAGCCCGTTTCGATGCCCGGATGAAATCACGGTAATTCGGTATATAGTATGATATATGGTCCAACCGATCTGAACCGGACAAGTACCAGAGGGTTTCTCCGAGACAACTGAATAAGGTTCCCCGCCCCTCAGTTCTGCTGAACCTCCCCCGGGGATTAGAAAACTCGATGAGCACGCCGGTAAATTCCCTAGCGGCTCCTGCATTGGACCGCGTGCGGGTTCCGTCCCTTAGAAGCTTCCGTAGAAGAGCGCCAAGCGCGTCATCTAGATGGTCTGCCTTGATGCGCACGATGAAACCGGGCTGGAGCCGAGACGGGCCGCAAGCTTTGCGTGCAACCGCCTGATTCGTCTACTCCGCAGTTAGCCCGGCTAAGGAGTCGCCTTCGACGACTCCTTAGCGCTCGGCGCTCTGCTTGTGGGGCCGCACTCCCGCACTCACTCGCGGCGCGGTCCATCAGACCGCCGTCTTCTAGGGCCCGGACCCATTAAGGGGTTTGCAGATCGAGCGAAGCGTGATTCAGAGGCGTCCTCGAGGGAGGACGCCGATGGGATCGGACTGCTTCTGGCTGACGGACGAGCAGTTCGCGCGTCTTGAGCCGCATCTGCCGACGAAGACGCGCGGCGTTGCTCGTGTCGACGACCGGCGGGTGATCAGCGGCATCGTGC
>NZ_JBJKEX010000408.1:0-2530 GCF_045505405.1 Hansschlegelia beijingensis
AGCGGCCACCGGGGCCGCGGCGCGAAGGAAAGATCGTCCTCGAGGCCCAGCGCGAGACGCTCGGCGCCGGCCCACGCGATCATCGCGCCGTTGTCGCCGCAAAGCGCAAGCGGGGGCGCCACCAGCCGCGCGCCCACTTCGCTCGACACCCTCTGCAGGGCTCGCCGGATCTGGCCGTTGGCCGCCACGCCGCCGGCCACGACGATCGCGCTCGGCGCGCCATGGCGCTCGCAGAACATCCGGAACGCGACCCGCACCCGGTTGGCGACGACGTCCGCCACCGCGGCCTGGAAGCTGGCGCAGAGATCGTCGACGTCCTGCGACGAGAGCGGCGCGATCCGCTCGGCCTCGAGGCGGACGGCGGTCTTGAGGCCGGAGAGCGAGAAGTTCGGCTCCGCCCGCCCGAACATCGGTCTTGGAAAGGCGAAGCGCTCCGGATCGCCGGTCTCGGCGCGGCGCTCGACCTCGGGGCCGCCCGGATAGCCGAGATCCAGCATCTTCGCGACCTTGTCGAACGCCTCCCCGAGCGCGTCGTCGAGGGTGGTCCCCAGCCGCACGTAACGGCCGACGCCCAGCACCGCGAGCAGCTGCGTGTGCCCTCCGGAGGCCAGCAGCAGCAGGTAGGGGAAGGCGATGCCGTCGGTGAGCCGGGCGGTCAGGGCGTGCGCCTCGAGATGGTTCACGGCGATGAAGGGCTTCTCCGCCACCACGGCGAGCGCCTTGGCCGCAGTGAGCCCGACGATGACGCCGCCCACGAGACCCGGCCCTGCGGCGGCGGCAACGCCGTCCAGCTCGCGCAGCTTCACTCCGGCCCGCGAGAGGGCGGCGGACAGCACGCCGTCCAGCGCCTCGACATGCGCCCGGGCGGCGATCTCCGGCACTACGCCGCCGAACGCCGCGTGCTCCTCGACCTGAGCCCGAACCACATTCGAGAGGATCTCCCCGGGGCCGTCGCCCCCCCGCCGGACGATGGACGCGGCGGTTTCATCGCAAGTGGTTTCCAGGCCGAGAACCAGCATGACGCCTCATATTCCGGAAGGGACAGCGGGAGACATAGCGGCAGACGAAGGATCGCGCTACCAAGCCCCCGGCTGCGCCCATCGGGCGCTCGCAATGGAGCTTCTCTAGGGCATGAGCCAGCAGACGTTTCGCATCGGCACCCGCGGCAGTCCGCTCGCGCTATGGCAGGCGCATCGCGTGCGGGACGGGCTGATCGAGGCCTGGGGGCTTGCGCCGGACGCTGTCGAGATCGTCGTGATCCGCACCACCGGCGACGCGATCCAGGACCGGCCGCTCAGCGAAGCCGGCGGCAAGGGTCTGTTCGTCAAGGAAATCGACGAGGCGCTGCTCGACGGGCGCGTCGATCTCTCGGTGCACTCCGCCAAGGATCTCCCGACCGCGCTCGCCGAAGGCACGGAACTGGCCGCCACGCTGCCCCGCGCCGACGTTCGTGACGTGCTGATCGGCGGCTCGGCTCCCACGCTCGACGCCCTGCGTGAGGGCGCGGTGATTGGCACGGCGTCGCTGCGTCGCGGGGCGCTGGTCCGCCGCCGGCGGCCGGACCTGAAGGTGGTGACGTTCCGGGGCAATGTGCACAGCCGTCTGGAGAAGCTCGCCGGCGGCGAGGTCGACGCGACGATGCTGGCGCTGGCCGGCCTTACGCGCCTCGGGCTCGAGCGGCACGCGACCGAGATCATGGACGCGGAGACGTTCCCGCCGGCGCTCGGCCAGGGCGCGATCGCGGTCACCGCGCGCGCCGGGGACGCCTCGACCCGTGAGGCGCTTGCGAAGCTCGACTGTCCGGAGACCGCCGCCGCGCTGATCTGCGAGCGCGCATTTCTCGCGGTTCTGGACGGCTCGTGCCGGACCCCGATCGCCGGACTGGCCCGGGTCGACGGGGAGAAGCTGTCGTTCCGCGGGATGGTGCTGTCCGTCGACGGCGCGCGCGTCGTGGAGGCCGCGCGCGAAGGCGCCGCGACGGACGCGGCGGCGCTCGGCGCAGCGGCGGGCGAGGACGTCAGGTCGCGCGCTCCCGCCGATCTGCTGGCCGTGTTCGGCTGACGCCGCCGTGAACGTCCTCGTGCTCAGACCGGAACGCGCGGCCGTCCGCACAGCGGGCGCGCTCGAGCGACTCGGCCATGTCCCCATTCTCGCGCCTGTCCTGACGATCGAGGACATCCCCTCCGCGATACCGGGGACGGATTATCACGCGGTCCTCGCCACCAGCGCCAACGGCCTGCGGAAGCTCGCCCGGCGGCCGGAGATAGAAGCTCTGTCGCGGCTTCCGCTGGTCGCGGTCGGGGAACGGACCGCAGAGGCGGGGCGGGAGGCCGGCTTCGGGATCGTGCACGTCGCGGACGGCGACGGCCGCTCCCTGGTCATCGAGACGTGCAGGGTGTTTCCCGAGCCGTCGCGCTTTCTGCACGCCGCGGGCGCCGACCGGGCGTACGACGTCGCCGGCGCTCTTGCCGGGCATGGTCATGACGTCACCGTGATCGAGCTCTACCGCGCCGTGGCCGCCACCGCGCTG
>NZ_JBJKEX010000409.1:0-2518 GCF_045505405.1 Hansschlegelia beijingensis
CATCCCCTTGCGCTGCATGACGTCCGGCCGGTTCACGCCGGCCGCCGCGACCTCGATCAGGACCTCGCCTTCGCCCGGCGTCGGCAGCGGACCGCGGGCCGCGACCAGCACCTCCGGGCCGCCATCGCCTTCGGCGCGCACATAGGTCATCTCGGTCGGCAGGTCGGTCATCGCTGCGGCCTCTCGGGGGCTTCGGGTCCGGAATCCGGCACAGGGTGTGGCGCGGCCGGCGCGACAGGGCAAGGCCGGGAGCGACCGCGATGACGCGGAGCGGCGAAATATGCGATGACGGCCGCCGGTTCGCGTTTCGCCCGAGGACATGTCGATGCCGCCGATCTTCGCCGCCCCGTCCGAGCCCACGATCCCGATCTGGTTCGTCGCCGCGGGCGAAGAGCTTCCGGAAGCGGCGCGCGGCTGGGCCGCGGCGACAGGCTTCGAAGCCGGTCCCGGCGGCTTCCTGCTCGTGCCGGACGACGCCGGCGCCCTGAAGGGCGTCGTTTTCGGGATCGAGGGCGCTAAGGCGCGCAGCCGCAATCCGTTCCTGGCCGGCAAGCTCGCGGGCGCGCTGCCGGCGGGCGCATACCGGCTGGAGGGCGCGGTCGCAGATCCGCGGCTCGCGACGCTCGCCATCGCGCTCGGGTCCTATCGCTTCGCGCGCTACCGCAAGGCGCAGGCCAAGGACGTCCGGATCGCCCTCCCGGACGCCGTGGACTCCGCCGAGGTCGAACGCACGGTGGCGGCGACCTTCCTCGGCCGCGACCTCGTCAACACGCCGGCCAACGATCTCGGGCCGGAGGAGCTCGAAGGCGCGATCCGCGAACTCGCCGCCCGCCACGGCGCCGAAGTCTCCTCGGTCGTCGGAGATGCGCTGCTGGACGAGAATTTCCCGCTGGTCCACGTGGTCGGCCGCGCGTCGCCGCGCGCGCCGCGGATCGTCGATATGCGGTGGGGGCAAGCGGACCATCCGCGAGTGACGCTGGTGGGCAAGGGCGTCTGCTTCGACACCGGCGGGCTCGACATCAAGCCGAGCTCCGGCATGCTGCTGATGAAGAAGGACATGGGCGGCGCCGCGGCGATGATCGCGCTCGCCGACATGGTGATGGGCGCGAAGCTCCCGGTGCGGCTGCGGCTGATCGTCGGCGCCGTCGAGAACTCGATCTCCGGCGACGCCTTCCGGCCCGGCGACGTCTATCCGAGCCGCAAGGGCCTCAGCGTCGAGATCGGCAACACCGACGCCGAGGGGCGGCTGGTGCTGGCCGACGCGCTGGCGCTCGCCGATGAGGAAGCGCCCGAGATCATCGTCGACGCGGCGACGCTGACGGGCGCGGCGCGCGTCGCCCTCGGTCCCGACCTGCCGCCGCTCTACACCGACGACGAAGTCTTCGCGGCGGATCTGCTGCGGCATGCGGCGGCCGAGCACGACCCGTTGTGGCGGCTGCCGCTATGGAACCCCTATGACGATCTGCTCACGTCGAAGATCGCCGACGTGAACCACATCTCGGGCGGCGCCTTCGCGGGCTCAGTCACCGCCGCGCTGTTCCTGCGCCGCTTCGTCGAGAATGCGAAGGTCTGGGCGCATCTGGACATCTTCGCCTGGAACCCGTCAGCCAGGCCGGGGCGGCCGGAAGGCGGGGAGGTTCAGGGCGCGCGCGCGCTCGCGGCGCTCCTTCAGGAAAGGTTTGGGCGGTGACGGGATCGTTCTCGCGCGTGAGCGTCCAGCGCTGATGGGACCGCTCGACCCACGCCTCACCCCGGCGCGGCCGGACGTCGCCGCCGCTCATCTGAAGGGCCAGGTCGAGGCGTTGCGCTTCGTCCCGGGCGAGCGGCGCCGCGTCGCCGTCGGTCATGTCGGCATCCGACGGGCGCCGGGCCCCGACGCCCCGCTGGAGACCGAGGCTTTGTTCGGCGAGGAGGTCACCGTCTATGACGAGCTGGAGGGCTGGTCGTGGCTCCAGCTCGCCACCGACGGCTATGTCGGCTACGCGCCGTCGGCCGCGCTGAGCGGGGAGCTCGGGCCTGGCGCGACGCACCGCGTGTCGGCGCTCAGGACGCTGCTGTTCCCGATCCCGTCCATCAAGGCGCCGCCCGTGGACGCGCTGTCCATGAACGCTCTGGCTTCGGTGGTGGAGACGGACGGCCGCTTCGCCATCCTCGACACCGGCGCCTATGCGATTGCCGCCCATCTCGCGCCGCTCGATGCGCTGGAGGCGGACCCCGTCGCCGTCGCGGAGCGCTTCATCGGCGCCCCCTATCTGTGGGGCGGCCGCACCAGCCTCGGCCTCGACTGCTCGGCGCTCGTCCAGCTCTCGCTGGCGGCCTGCGGCCTCAAGGCGCCGCGGGATACGGACATGCAGGAGGCGGCGCTCGGAAAGGCGGTCCCGGTCGAGGAGGCGCGGCGCGGCGATCTGATGTTCTGGAAGGGCCACGTCGCGCTGGTGCGCGATCCGGCTTCGATCGTCCACGCGAACGCCCACGCCATGGCGGTCGCGCCGGAGCCGCTGGACGCCGCCGTCGCCCG
>NZ_JBJKEX010000410.1:0-2509 GCF_045505405.1 Hansschlegelia beijingensis
AGCGCTCCGAGCCACGGTTCTCGCCGATGCACAGATGGAAGTGGCCGCCATGGCCGAACATGACGGTCAGATAGCCGTCCATCAGGCCGATCTTTTGCGGAGGCCCCGGGCAGCGCCATTCATAGGCTGCGCCCTCGATCAGCGGGCCGAAGCGGACGCCCGCCCAGTGGTTCTCGAACACGTCGCGCAGGAACGCCTCGAGCGTCGACTGGTCGGCGTCCAGCGCCCAGATCTCGCGCCTCACGGCGCCGTCTTCGTCGCGGATGATCTCGGTCGGCTCGCGCCGCGAAAGGGTCTTTTCAGACATTACGACACCCTGGTCTTGGAGAAGGGCGGCCGCCGACGACGAGCCGGCGGCCGGCGTCGTCAGAACGAGACCTTGAGGCCGCCATAGGCGGCGCGTCCGGGCGTGTCGTAGGTCAGGACCTCCTCGTATTTCCTGTCGAAGAGGTTTTCGACCCGCCCGTAGACCTCGGCGTTCTCGGTCACCTTGTAGGACGCCGCGACGTTGACCAGCGTGTAGGCTTTCAGCGGCACGCTGGTGCGCGCGAAGGTCGTCGCGTCATAGGCGAAGTCGCGTTGGCGGCCGTTGTAGACGACGCCGAGATTGAGGTTCGCCCGGCCCTCGAAGAACGCGTAGTTCGCGTTGAAGCTCGCGACATGCCGCGGCCGGCGCACCAACGTCGCGCCGGTCGCGTCCTCGCCGTCGGTGAAGGTGTAGGCGCCGCGCAGCGTCAGCCCATCGAGCGGCCTGAAGGTCAGGCCGAGCTCGACCCCGTCGATCTTCGACGTGCCCGGAAGGTTGATCGGCCGGTTGACGAAGCCTGTCGGATCGCCCGGGTCGGCGACGGTCTCGCTGGAGATCAGATCCCGGACGCGCTGCTGGAAATAGGTCGCGTCGAGCACGATCCGGTCGCCCCAGAGTGGCTGGTCGAAGCCGAAATCCCAGCCTTCGCCGCGCTCGGGCTTGAGATCGCCGTTCGGAACGAAGTTGCCGGAGAAGCCGAACAGCTCGAAGGTCGTCGGGTTCTTGACGCCCGTGCCCCATGAGGCGCGCAGCTTGGTCCTGGTCCGGTCGAAGGTGTAGGCGCTTGCGACGCGGTAGGTCGTCGCCTCTTCGAACCGGTCGTTGAAGTCCTGACGGATGCTGCCGGTGACGAACAGCTTCTCGAGCACGCCGATCTGGTATTGGCCGACGAGGCCCGCATTGTCGATGTGCCTGCGGAGCGGGTTCGGCGCATCGGCCGGGAACGGGAAGGCGGTGTAGCTCTTCACCGCGTCCCGGGTGCGATCGGCGCCGAAGGTCACGACATGGCTCGTCGGCAGCGCGCCGGCGGTGTCGAACCGGATGTTGGTCTGGTAGTCGAACCGGGTCATCTCGCCGAGCGTGGCGTAGGTCTTCAGGTCGCTCCCGTCGAAGCTGCGCCGGTCCTGCCGGGTGTAGGACATGCCGAGCACATGGTCCCAGGCACCGTCGAGCAGGGTCGCCCTGGCCTGCGCGCGGCCGAAGAACTGCTTGCCCTTCTCGGTGTCGCGGCTGTCGACCGCGGCCGCCACAGGGTAGCCGTCCGAGGCCGCGCCGAAATTGTCCCGGTCGGCGTCGAACTCCGTGTAGCGGGCGACCCCCGTGAACTCGACGTTCTCCGTCGGCCGCACCGAGACTTTGGCGAGCCCTGTCCCGCTCCTGTAGCCGTCGCGGTCGAGCGAGCCGGTCGGGGCGTAGGCGTCGAACCGGGTCGCCGTCGAGACGCCGCGGGTGCTGAAGCCCTGGCCGGCGATCAGGTAGTCGTAGGCCTCCGTCCCGCCCGACACGGACGCCGTCCCGGTCACGGTGTTGAACGCCCCCCCTTCGATGGAGGCTCGGAAGCGGGTCGGGCCCGGCTCGCCCTTGCGCGTCACGATGTTGATCACGCCGCCGACCGCGTCCGCGCCGTAAAGCGCGCTCTGGGGCCCGCGCAGCACGTCGATGCGCTCGACCTCGAGATTGAGCAGGTTCGCGAAGTCGAACTCGGCGCTCGTGCCGGGATCGTTCATGCGGATGCCGTCGACGATGACGAGCGTCTGATTGCCCTCCGACCCGCGAATGCGAATCTGGGTCAGGGCGCCGACAGGCCCCGTGCGGTTGACCGCCACGCCGGGCAGCTCGCGCAGGACGTCCGACACGACGCGGATCTGGCGCTCCTCGAGCTCCTTGCCGGAAATCGACGAGATGGCGCTGCCGATCGCGGCCTGCGGGCCTGCGATCCGGTTCGCGGTGACGGAGATCTCCTCGAGCTCGGCCGCCTCCTCCGACGGGGACGTGTGGGCCGCGACAGCGGAGGTGAGGCCAAGAAAAATGGCCGCGGACACGGCCGAGCGCGCGCAGGCGCCCTGTGAAAGGTGAGGAAGGCTGGACATCGAAACCCCGAGCGGGACGAGTGGCACGTCACCGCGAACTCGAGGTCTCACCCGTCACGCGTGGTCGCCCACGCCCGATGGCTCGCCCACCATCGGTGCACCCCGCCCGACG
>NZ_JBJKEX010000411.1:0-2509 GCF_045505405.1 Hansschlegelia beijingensis
CGTCGGGCGGGGTGCACCGATGGTGGGCGAGCCATCGGGCGTGGGCGACCACGCGTGACGGGTGAGACCTCGAGTTCGCGGTGACGTGCCACTCGTCCCGCTCGGGGTTTCGATGTCCAGCCTTCCTTACCTTTCACAGGGCGCGTGCGCGCGCCCGGCCGTGTCCGCGGCCATTTTTCTAGGCCTCACCTCCGCTGTCGCGGCCCACACGTCCCCGTCGGACGAGACGGCCGAGCTCGAGGAGATCTCCGTCACCGCCAACCGAATCGCAGGCCCGCAGGCCGCGATCGGCAGCGCCATCTCGTCGATCTCCGGCAAGGAGCTCGAGGAGCGCCAGATCCGCGTCGTGTCGGACGTCCTGCGCGAGCTGCCCGGCGTCGCGGTCAACCGCACGGGGCCTGTCGGCGCCCTGACCCAGATTCGGATTCGCGGGTCGGAGGGCAATCAGACGCTCGTCCTCGTCGACGGCATCCGCATGAACGATCCCGGCACGAGCGCCGAGTTCGACTTCGCGAGCCTGCTCAACCTCGAGGTCGACCGGATCGACGTGCTGCGCGGGCCCCAGAGCGCGCTCTACGGCGCGGACGCGGTCGGCGGCGTGATCAACATCGTGACGCGCAAGGGCGAGCCGGGCCCGACTCGCTTCCGAGCCTCCATCGAAGGGGGGGGGTTCAACACCGTGACCGGCACGGCGTCCGTGTCGGGCGGGACGCAGGCCTACGACTACCTGATCGCCGGCCAAGGCTTCAGCACCCGCGGCGTCTCGACGGCGACCCGGTTCGACGCCTACGCCCCGACCGGCTCGCTCGACCGCGACGGCTACACGAGCGGGACCGGGCTCGCCAAAGTCTCGGTGCGGCCGACCGACAACCTCGAGTTCACAGGCGTCGCCCGCTACACCGAGTTTGACGCCGACCGCGACGGCTTCGGCGCGGCCTCGGACGGCTACCCGTTCGCGGCCTCGGTCGACAACCGCGACACCGAGAAGGGCAAGCAGTTCTTCGGCCGCGCGCAGGCGAGGGCGACCCTGCTCGACGGGGCGTGGGATCACGTGCTCGGCCTGTCCTACACGAACCAGGACCGGCGCAGCTTCGACGGAACGGGTCTCAAGACCTATGCCTCGCTCGGCGAGATGACCCGGTTCGATTACCAGACGAACATCCGCTTCCAGACGGACGGCGCGCTGCCCGCGAGCCACGTCGTGACCTTCGGCGCCGACCACACCCGCGACGCGGTGAAGAGCTTCACCGCCTTCCCGTTTCCAGCCGAAGCGCCGAACCCGCTCCGCAGGCACATCGACAACGCCGGGCTCGTTGCCCAATACCAGATCGGCGTGCTCGAGAAGCTGTTCGTCACCGGCAGCATCCGTCAGGACTTCAACGACCGGTTCGACGAGGCGACGACCTACCGTCTCGCGAGCGCCTACACCTTCGACCGGACCAGGACCAAGCTGCGCGCCTCATGGGGCACGGGCGTCAAGAACCCGACGACCTTCGAGCTGTTCGGCTTCTCCGGCAACTTCGTTCCGAACGGCGATCTCAAGCCCGAGCGCGGCGACGGCTGGGACTTCGGCGTCGACCAGCCGCTCTGGAGCGACCGCATCGTCCTCGACGCGACCTGCTTCCAGCAGCGCGTCCGGGACCTGATCTCCAGCGAGACCGTCGCCGACCCGGGCGATCCGACAGGCTTCGTCAACCGGCCGATCAACCTTCCGGGCACGTCGAACATCGACGGGGTCGAGCTCGGCCTGACCTTCAGGCCGCTCGATGGGCTGACGCTGCGCGGCGCCTACACCTTCACCGACGGCGAGGACGCGACCGGCGCGACGCTGGTGCGCCGGCCGCGGCATGTCGCGAGCTTCAACGCGAACTACGCGTTCCTCGAGGGCCGGGCGAACCTCAATCTCGGCGTCGTCTACAATGGCCGCCAACGCGACTTCGCCTATGACGCGACGGCATTCGCGCGCACCAGCGTGCCGCTGAAGGCCTATACGCTGGTCAACGTCGCGGTGTCCTACAAGGTGACCGAGAACGCCGAGGTCTACGGGCGGCTCGAGAACCTCTTCGACAGGAAATACGAGGAGGTCCTGACCTACGACACGCCCGGACGCGCCGCCTATGGCGGCCTCAACGTCTCGTTCTGACGACGCCGGCCGCCGGCTCGTCGTCGGCGGCCGCCCTTCTCCAAGACCAGGGTGGCGCAATGCCTGAAGAGACCCTTTCGCGGCGCGAGCCGACGGAGATCATCCGCGACCAAGACGGCGCCGTGAGGCGCGAGATCTGGGCGCTGGACGCCGACCAGTCGACGCTCGAGGCGTTCCTGCGTGACGTGTTCGAGAACCACTGGGCGGGCGTCCGCTTCGGCCCGCTGATCGAGGGCGCGGCCTATGAATGGCGCTGCCCGGGGCCTCCGCAAAAGATCGGCCTGATGGACGGCTATCTGACCGTCATGTTCGGCCATGGCGGCCACTTCCATCTGTGCATCGGCGAGAACCGTGGCTCGGAGCGCT
>NZ_JBJKEX010000412.1:0-2474 GCF_045505405.1 Hansschlegelia beijingensis
TTCAACGCGACGGTCGACCTGATCGACGCCGACACCGGCGAGGTCGTGCTCGAGGCCGGCAAGAAGCTGACCCCGCGCCAGGCCCGCCTCATCGGCGAGAAGGGCGTGCTCAGCCGACGGTGCGGCTGCAACGCTTCGAGGACCTCGTGGCGCTGGCGGCCAAGAACCGCGACATCCTCATGCAGGACGCCCTGATGCGGCAGGTGCGCGTCATCCGGTTCGAGGATGAGGTGCTCGAGTTTCAGCCGACCGCTGACGCGCAGCCGGATCTCGCCGGGGCCATCTCGAAGAAGCTGCAGGAGTGGACCGGCGCCCGCTGGATGGTCGCAGTCGCAGCCGGCGAAGGCGCGCCGACGCTGCGCGAACGCGCCGACGCGGAGGCCGCAGCGCGGCTGGCCGGGGTCCAGGCGCATCCGGACGTCCGGGCGATCCTCGACCGCATGCCGGGCGCCGTGATCATCGACGTGCGCCCTCGCGCTCGGGCCGCGGACGCGGAGCTTGACGCGGCGGAAAGCGACGCCCTACCTGCGATCGACGACGACGACGAATTCTGACGCGGAAGGAGCGCCGATGCGCGACCTCATGGGGATGATGGCGAAGGCCAAGGAGCTCCAGCAGAAGATGCAGGACGCCCAGGCCGAACTCGAGCGCATCGAGGTCGAGGGCGCGTCCGGCGGCGGCGCGGTCCGCGTCACGCTTTCCGCAAAGGGCGACCTGCGCAGCGTGAAGATCGACCCCAGCCTGCTGAAGCCCGAAGAGGCCGAAATCCTCGAGGACCTCCTGGTCGCAGCCCATTCGGACGCGCGCGGCAAGGCCGAGGCCGCCGCTCAGGAGAAGATGCAGGGGCTCACCGCGGGGCTTCCGATTCCGCCCGGCATGAAACTGTTCTGAGCCCTCTGTCGCTCCCGAACCTCGCGGGACGGATAAGCCCCTCGCCCTGATGTCCCGCTCCGCCGCCGGCCCCGAGATCGAGCGCCTGATCCAGCTTTTGGGCAAGCTGCCGGGACTGGGGCCCCGCTCCGCCCGGCGGGCGGCGCTGCATCTGCTCACGCGCAAGGACAAGCTGCTCGCGCCGCTGTCGGACGCGATGCGGCTCGCCTGCGAGCGCGTCACGACCTGCTCGGTGTGCGGCAATGTCGACACCCAGGATCCGTGCGCGATCTGCCGCGACCCGCGCCGCGACGGAGCGACGATCGTGGTGGTCGAGGACGTCTCGGACCTCTGGGCGCTCGAACGATCCGGCGCGGTTTCCGCACGCTATCATGTGCTCGGCGGCACGCTGTCGCCGCTCGACGGGCGGGGACCGGAGGACCTGAACCTCGCCACCCTGCCCGATCGCGCGGCGGCGGCGGAGGTGCGCGAGGTGATTCTCGCGGTGAACGCCACTGTCGAGGGCCAGACCACCGCGCACTACGTCACCGATCTCCTCGCCGGGGCCGACGTCAAGGTCACCCGGCTAGCCCATGGCGTGCCGGTCGGCGGCGAGCTTGATTACCTGGACGACGGCACGCTGGCGGCCGCGATCCGGAGCCGGACGACGTTCTGAAGGCGCCGGCGAGGCCGCAGAGGCGATCCTCGCGACTATTCCGCCGCCTCTCTCCGAAGCGGGTTCGGCAGGGTTTCGGCGGGGGGAGCGGCGCCGAGCTCCATCTGCTCGAGCCGCGCGCCCCGCCGCGAGATCTTCTCGGCCGAGATCGCGATCTGGTCGAGGTCAGCCACCGTCTGTCCGAAATGCCCCTTGAGCTTCTCGACGCGCTCGCCGATGCGCCTCACGTCGTCGAGCAGGCGGCCGACCTCCGCTTGCAGGAGATGCGCCTGATCGCGCATCGCGGCGTCGCGGGTCAGCCCCTGCACCACCTGAACGGCCAGCATCAGCAGTGAAGGCGAGACGATCAGCACGCGGGCGCGGTGCGCGCGCCCGACCACGTCGTCGAACCGTTCGGCGAGTTCCGCGTGAATCTGCTCCGAGGGCACGAAAAGCAGCGCGACGTCCTGGGTCTCGCCCGGCAGGAGATATTTGGCGGCGACGTCCGAGACGTGCTTGCCGACGTCGCCGCGCACCCGCGCTTCCGCGGCCTTCTGGGCGTCGGGTCCGTCGGCTGAGCGAAGCCGCTCGAAACCTTCGAGCGGGAACTTGGCGTCGATCACGAGCGGCCGGTCGTCGCCCGGCAGCCGGATGAGCGCGTCCGGCCTGACGCCGGTCGAGAGCTGAGGCTGGAACGCATAGGCGGAGGGCGGAAGCGCGTCCTTGAGGATGGCCTCCATGCGGCCCTGGCCGAAGGCGCCGCGCGCGGGCTTGTTGGCCAGGATCGCCTTGAGATCGGTCACCTGGCCTGCGAGCGCCCCGATGCTGGCGCCTGCGGCGTCGATCACCGCGAGCCGGGCCTCCAGCCGCGAAAGCTGTTCGGCCGTGGCCTGGCCGTTCGCCGCAAGTCCGTCTCCGACGCGCGCCCCCACGGCGTCCAGCCGCTCGG
>NZ_JBJKEX010000413.1:0-2461 GCF_045505405.1 Hansschlegelia beijingensis
GGCGGAGCTCCGCGGCCTCGGCGTCGGCGCCGTCGGCGGTCGCATCGCCCACCGTGAAGCGGGGCAGGATCGGCTTGGCGGTGCGGGGCCGGTACGCGCTCCGGCGCGCGATCTCGACGGTGCTCTCGAGCGCCTCGGGCAGATCGGAGAACAGCGCCGCCATCTCGGCGCGGGTCTTGAGGTAGTGGTCGGGCGACATCTGCCGACGGTCGGTCTCGGCCAGCACGCGGCCATCGGCCAGGCAGATGAGCGCGTCGTGCGCCTCGTGATCGGCGCGCTCCACGAACCGCGCGCCGTTGGTGGCGACGAGCGGCAGCCCCCGCTCATAGGCGAGCCCGACCAATGCGGGCTCGACGGCGGCCTCGCCCGGCAGGCCGTGCCGCTGCAGCTCGATGTAGAGCCGGTCCCCGAAGAAGCCCGAAAGCCTGCTCAGCCGGGCCCCCGCGACGTCGTCCGCCCCTTCCGAGAAGGCGCAATCGAGCGGTCCCTCGGGACCGCCCGTGAGTGCGATCAGCCCCCCGCAGAGACCTTCCAGCATTTCGAGCGTGGCGTGCGGGGGCGCGTCGGGATCGCTCTGAAGAAAGGCGCGGCTGCTCAGCGCCATCAGGTTGCCGTAACCCTCGGCCGACTGCGCGAGCAGCACGATCGATGGGCGCCTGACGTCGCGCGCCGGCCGGCCGCCGCGCTGCTCGCGATCGTTGAAGTCGACCGGCAGGGTGAGCCCGACGATCGGCTGCACGCCCGCGCCGGCGAGTTTCTCGGAGAATTCAAGCGCGCCGAAGAGATTGTCGTCGGTCAGCGCGATCGCCGGCATCCGGTCGGACTTCGCCGCCGCGGCGAGCTTCGCGATGGTGAGCGCCCCTTCGAGCAGCGAGAAGGACGAGCGCACGTTGAGATGCACGAAGCCCGGATCGCCCGTCAGTCCTCCCGCCGCCATGTCCGCTCCCTTGTGGTCAGCCCAGACCCTACCCGGCTCCGCGCGGCGGCGCCCGATCTAACCGGCCGGTCTCCACAGGAGAGGCCCTCAGGCGGCGCCTCCTAGCGCCACCGCCCAGACCATCACGGCGCCGACGAACAAGGTCACAGAGGCGAGCTCGAGGCAGAAGACAGTCGCTGCGCGGATGCCGCGGAAGGCCATGGTTCTCTCCCCGTTCTTCTATGTACCTATTTTGTTCTCCATCGCGCCTCGGGAGTCAAGCTCCCGCGTCCAAGTCTGTCAGCGCTCGCCGAACAGTTCACGTTGCGCCTTCTCCAGCTCCTCGGCGTAGCGGCGGCGCACGAAGGTTTCCGAGAGCACGCCGAGCACCTCGCTGTCGGGTCCGATCACGGCGAGCTCGTCGACCTGCGCCGAGTCGAACAGGCGCATCACCGCCCCGATGTCCATCTCCGGCCTGAGCGCGACGTCCTTCGCGCTCGCGAGCTGCGCCACCGGCTCGGCCGGATCGACGCCCTCCGCATAGGCGGCGGCCGTGACCAGAACCCCGGCGTACCTGCCTGCCCCGTCGGCGAGCACGACACGGCTCGTCGAGCCGAGCGGGAACCGTCGGCGGAACTCGGCGACCGTGGTCGTGGACGGGGTGGTGTTGGCCTCGCGGCGCATCATCCGACCTGCGGTCAGCGTCTTCACCCAGCCGACGTCGCGCGCGCTCTTCACCGTCTCGCCGCGCAGATGGAGGCGCCAGGTGGAGAACGAATAACCGAACGCCTCGCGCACGATGGTGCTCGCCACGAGCGCAGCGGCCAACACCGCGCCGGTGAGCGTCAGGTCGCGCGTCGCCTCCAGCACCAGCATCGCCATGGTGATGGGGCCGCCGACCACCGCGACGGCGAGCGCCGCCATCCCGACCAGCGCGGCGTCGGTGACGTTGACCACGCCCGGGCCGAGAATCACGGCCGCGCCCTCGGCGAACAGATGTCCGGCGAGCGTGCCGAGAAACAGCGAGGCGAAGAACAGGCCGCCGCGGAATCCGAAGCCGAGCGAGACGACCGAGGCCAGGCACTTTGCGACGAACACGACGGCGATGAAGCCGAGCGCGGCGCCGCCGGCGAGGTCGAGATGCAGCGCGCCGTGCCCGGCCGAGAGCACCTGCGGCGAGATCATCGCGAGCGGAATCAGCAGCAGGCCGCCGATCGCCGGCCGCGCATAAGCAGGCAGCCGCGCCTTGCGCGTGCCGATCTCGACCAGCGCGACGGAGCGCATCAGGAGGATGCCGATGATGGCGCAGAGCGCCCCGAGCGGCGCCAGCATCAGCAGATCGGTGGCGCTGAGCGCCCCGCCCGTCGGGGCGCTGACCAGATAGGGCGTCGAGCCGAGCGCCCGCGCGGTCATGACGCCCGCCAGCGCCGCCGCGGCGATCGGGGCGATGGCCGAAGGCGTGTAGGCGCCGATCACGATCTCGAAGGCGTAGAACGCGCCCGTCAGCGGCGCGCCGAAGGCGGCGGCGATGCCGGCTCCCGCCCC
>NZ_JBJKEX010000414.1:0-2458 GCF_045505405.1 Hansschlegelia beijingensis
CCGGCCCGGCCGATCGTGGCGGTGGCCTCGCCCGGCGTGGTGCTGGCCGACCATCTCGCCGGCTTCATGAGCCGCGCCCCGGCCGACGTGCTCTGCTTCAACACCGAGGCCGACCGCGCGCTCTACGCCGCGGCCGCGGCCGAGATCGGCCTCGACGCCACCAACGCCGCCGTCACCGGGCTGCTCGGCCTCGAGAAGCGGCCATGGACCCGGCCCGCTGGTCGTCCGGCCGTGATCTTCTTCGAACAGCCGGTCATCCCCGCGCGGCGCATGCAGCGCGCCCATCTGCTCGCCGGCCTCGCCGAGCTCGCGCGGCGCTTCCCGCAAGCCGACGTTCTGGTGAAGCTGCGCCACGGCCGCGACGAGCGCGCCCATCACGCCACGCGCTTCCATCTCGAGGACATCGCCCGGGAGCTGTTCGCCCGCGGCGGGCGTCCCCGCAACCTCAGCTTCACCCACGATCCGGCGCACGAGCTTCTCGACCGCGCCTCGCTCGCCGTCACGGTCAGCTCAACCATCGCGGTCGAGGCCATGGCGCGCGGCGTGCCGACCCGGATCGTCTCGGATTTCGGGATCTCGGAGCTTCTCGGCACGACCTATTTCGTCGGCTCCGGCTGTTTCGCCCGGCTCGCCGATCTCGATCCGAACGTGGCGGCCGTCGTCCGTCCGGACTGGCTCGCGGATTCCGGCGCCACGACGCGGCCCGAAGCGCTTCTCGACCAGTGCGCGGCCCTGCTGGGCGGGCAGGACGCGCTCGGGGCCGCGCTGCCGCTGCGTCCGCTGACCCCCGCCTATGGCTCGCCGGACTGGCTGGCCTACGCCCTCGGGAACGGCGGCCCGATGGCGGTCCACGCGCCGCATCTGCTTGAAAAGCCGCGCCGCGGCCTCGGCTTCGTGGCCGCCGTTGCGAACCGGCTGAAGGAGGGCCGCCGGTTCGTTCCGCGCGGCTGACGAGAAGGTTTTCTGTTACAACCCCGCGCAGCTGATCTAGGTTGCGCCGCACAGCGCGCCGCGGGGCGCGCGCCCGGAGCGTCTCGATGGTCAAGGTAATCGCGGAGATCGGCTGCAACCATATGGGCCGGCTCGACATCGCGAAGCGCATGGTCGAGGTGGCGGCCCGCGAATGCCGGGCCGACGTCGCCAAGTTCCAGAAGCGCAACAATCGCGAGCTTCTGTCGCCGAAGCAGTATGGCGAGCCGCATCCGGTCCCGGCCAACGCCTATGGCGAGAGCTATGGCGCGCATCGCGAGGCGCTGGAGTTCAGCGTCGACCAGCACGCCGAGCTCAAGGCCTATTGCGAGGAGCTCGGCGTCGTCTACGCGACCTCGGTGTGGGACATGACGTCGGCGCGCGACATCGCCGGGCTGAACCCGGCGCTGATCAAGATACCCTCCGCCACGAACCTCAATTTCGAGCTGCAGGGCTGGCTCTGCGAGAATTTCGCGGGCGAGATCCACGTCTCGACCGGCATGACGACGCGCGACGAGATCGAGGCCGTGGTGGCGTTCTACGAGCAGCGCGGGCGCGCCCAGGACGTCGTGCTTTACGCCTGCACCTCCGGCTACCCGGTCAGCTTCGACGACCTGTGCCTGCTCGAGGTGGCGCGGCTGCGCGACGTCTATGAGGGCCGCGTGAAGCAGATCGGCTTCTCCGGCCATCATCTGGGCATCGCGGCCGACGTGGCGGCGTTGACGCTCGGCGCCGCCTGGGTGGAGCGGCACTTCACGCTCGACCGCACCTGGAAGGGCACCGACCACGCCGCATCGCTCGAGCCCGACGGTCTGCGCCGGCTGTGCCGGGACCTCCGCAACGTCGAGATCGCGTTGTCCTGCAAGGACAAGGACCTGCTCGACGTCGAGGAGGAGCAACGCAAGAAGCTGAAGTGGCTGCCGGGGCTTAGGGCGGTCGGCTGACAGACGCCTTGCGGCCTGCGCCGGCCCGTGCGACAGGCTCGACGAACATCCTCTTGCTCCGGAGCAGACCAGCGTGCGTTGCGTCGCGGTGATCCCCGCCAGGGGCGGGTCGAAGGGACTGCCGCGCAAGAACCTGACGCCGCTCGGCGGGGTTCCGCTGGTCGTCCGCACGATCGCGGCCGCGCGCGGCGCGTCGCTGGTCCAGGCCGTGTACGTCTCGACCGACGATCCCGAAATCGCCGCGGCGTCCCGCGCCGCCGGCGCCGCGGTGATCGACCGTCCCGCCGAGATCTCGACCGACGAGGCTTCCTCCGAGAGCGCGCTGCTGCATTCGCTCGAGATGATCGAGGCCGAGAGCGACCCGGTCGACGTGCTGGTCTTCCTGCAGTGCACCTCGCCCTTCACGACCCCGGCGGAGGTCGACGCGTGCGTCTCCGCCATCGGGCGCGGCGGCGCGCTCTGCGCCTTCACGGCGGCGCCCGACCATGGCTTCCTGTGGACGGTCGGCGAGGACGGTTTCGCGGCCGGCCTGAACCACGACCACG
>NZ_JBJKEX010000415.1:0-2457 GCF_045505405.1 Hansschlegelia beijingensis
CGATGCCGGCGCAGCCGCTCCGGACCTGGTCGCCAGATCAGGCCCGCCCCCGCGCGCGGCCCCAGGCATGGAGCACCCCCTGGGCGACGCGCGCCTTTGTCGGCGTCGGGGCGATCGTGGTGACGGGCTTCGGCGCACGCGAGATGTACCGCGTGGTCGAGGTCGGCGGCGTCACCGTCCTCGAATGGGCGCTGCTTGCGCTGTTCGTCATCAACTTCGCCTGGATCGCGCTGGCGTTCATCAGCAGCGTGGTCGGCTTTGTCGCCCTGTTCGGCCGCGCGGCGCTCACGCGCCCCGACCTTCCGGAAAAGCTGACGAGCCGCACCGCGATCGTCATGCCGATCTACAACGAGCAGCCGAGCCGCGTGTTCGGCGCCGTGCAGGCGGCCTATGAGGACGTGCAGCGGCTCGGCTTCGGCGACCATTTCGACTGCTTCCTGTTGTCGGACACCACCGACCCGGACGTATGGATCGCGGAGGAGCGCGCCTTCCTGCGGCTGCGCGAGCTGCTCGGGCCCGATGCGCGGGTGTTCTACCGCCACCGCGCCAAGAACCACCGCCGCAAGGCCGGCAACATCGAGGACTTCGTCACCCGCTGGGGCGGCGCCTACGACCACATGCTGGTGCTCGACGCCGACAGCCTGATGACCGGCCATGCGGTGATCGCGCTCGCCGCCGCGATGGAGGCCGATCCGGACGCCGGGATCATCCAGACGCTGCCGCTTGTCATCAACCGCAACACCCTTTTCGCGCGCGTCCAGCAGTTCGCCTCGCGCGTCTATGGGCCGGTGATCGCCGCAGGCATCACGGTCTGGTACGGCCGCGACGGCAATTACTGGGGCCACAACGCGATCATCCGGACGGAAGCCTTCGCGTCCGGCGCGGGCCTTCCGGACCTGCCGGGCAAGCCGCCTTTCGGCGGGCTCATCCTCAGCCACGATTTCGTGGAGGCCGCGCTCATCCGACGGAAGGGCTGGGCGGTCTACATGCTGCCCCGGATCGAGGGCTCCTACGAGGAGAGCCCGCCGTCGCTGATCGACGTGGCGCAGCGCGACCGACGCTGGTGCCAGGGCAATCTCCAGCATTCCGGGCTGCTCAACGCCCGGGGGCTGCACCCCCTGAGCCGCTACCACTTCCTGAACGGCATCTTCTCCTATCTCGCCTCGCCGTTCTGGATGTTCATGCTGCTCTGCGGCATCGCGCTCGCCCTGCAGTCCAAGTTCATCCGGCCCGAATATTTCACCGACGAGTTCTCGCTGTTCCCGGCCTGGCCGCGCTTCGACGCGGAACGCGCTCTGACGCTGTTCGGCGCGACCATGGCGATCCTGCTTGCGCCGAAGGTTTTCGGACTGCTGCTCTACCTGCTGCATGGCCCGTCGCGGCGGGCCGGAGGAGGCACGATCCGCATCCTGGTCTCCTCCGTTCTGGAGGTGATCCTGTCGTCGCTGTTCGCGCCGATCATGATGCTGGTCCAGTCCGGCTCGGTGTTCCAGATCCTCGCGGGCCGGGCCACCGGATGGAACCCGCAGCGACGCGACGACGGCTCTATCCCGTTCTCGGCGATCGTCCAGCGGCACCGCTGGCACACGGCGCTCGGCGTTGTGACGCTGGTGACGGGCGCTGCGATCGCCCCGTCGCTGGTGGCCTGGATGTCCCCCACCATCGCCGGACTGTTGCTCGCGATCCCGTTGTCGTGGCTGTCAGGCCATCTTGGCTCCGGCCTTGCGTTGAGGCGGCTGGGGCTGATGCTCATCCCCGAGGAGACGATCGCGCCGGAGATCGCGGTCGCCGCACGCGCCAACGCCGCGGCGCTGGCCGAAGGCGGATCGGACGACGCCGAGGCGCTCGTCGCCATCCATCAGGACCCGAACTTCTTCGCCGAGCACGAACGCATGCTTCCCGCCGCGCCCCGTCGCCCCAAGGGCGCGATCGAGACGGACCGGGTGATGGCGGCGGCGAAACTCTCGGACGCCGAATACCTCGGGGACGCAGTCGCCTGGCTGACGCCCAAGGAAAAGACGGTCGTGCTGCACGACCGCGCCCTTCTGGCGCTCCTGGCGCGGCTGCCGCGCGAGGCGCCCCCCGATCGGATCGAGGCCGCCAGCGCCTCACAATAAATGCGCGCCCGCCGGAACTTGGCCTCATTCGGCTTGTTGTATAGGCAATCCCCTCCTGGCGGCGCGATGAAATTCGTGGCGCCGCCAAGCGCAACCAAGCCTCCCGCCCGTCTTCCGGGCGGTTTTTTTTGCCCTTAGAGCTCCATTGCGGCTTCGAACGGCAGGAATCCGATTGGGTCGCCGGGCCGGATTTCCTCACGACCGGCGGGAATGACGGCGAGGCCGTCCGCCGCGATCAGCGGCGCGAGCCGCCCCGAACCGCCCCGTCCGAGCTTTTCCACCCTGAGCACGCCGCGCGAGTCGGCGCCGAGCAGGGCCGCCGGCGCGAACTCGGTGCGCG
>NZ_JBJKEX010000416.1:0-2456 GCF_045505405.1 Hansschlegelia beijingensis
CCTCTGCGCGGTCGTGGGCCTGATCATCACGGGCCTGATCGTCGTGATCACCGAGTACTACACCGGGACCGGGTATCGCCCGGTCAGGTCGACCCCGGGCCCGGCGGCTGGGGCGCGATCCTGCGCTTCGGCGCCGCCGAGAAGGAGATTTCGGGCGGCGAGGCGCTCACCACCAACAACCGGATGGAGCTTCTCGCCGCCATCACGGCGCTCGAGACGCTGACGCGACCCTGCACGGTGGCGGTGCACACCGACAGCCAGTACCTGCGCGACGGCGTCACCAAATGGATCGCCGGCTGGAAGCGCAATGGCTGGAAGACCGCCGACAAGAAGCCGGTCAAGAACCAGGATCTCTGGATGCGGCTCGACGCCGCGCTCAAGACCCACCGCATCGAATGGCGCTGGGTGAAGGGCCACGCCGGCCACCCCGAAAACGAGCGCGCCGACGAACTCGCCCGCGCCGGCATGGCGCCGTTCAAGAAGAAGCGATAGCGCAGAGCGGCAGTCGGGCGGCGGAGACCGTCGGCGGCGCTTGCAAGACTCGCGCGCTCCTTCATCGTCGCCCGGATGGATGACTGGATCGCTCATTTCCGCGCGGCGGCGCGCGGGCTCAAGGTCTCGCACGTCTGGCGCGGCTATGGCTCTGCGCTGTTCCTTGAATTCGGCTCGCTGACGCCTAGGACGCGGCGGGACGGACGTCCTGGCGAACCGGCAGGCGAACTCGGGCTGATGATCGAGTGGAGCTGGCGGATCGAGGACGGCCGGTCCATCGCGTGCGGCAGCTGGAGCGACGAGGCGCTGTGGCCGTCGATCTTCGCCCGCCTCGTCGGGCGCAGCGTCACGGAGATCTCCACATTCGGCCGCCTGCCCGAACTCCTGCTCTCGCTCGAAAGCGATCTGCACGTGGCGTCCTTCATGACGGCCGAGGGCGATCCGGCATGGACCTTGTTCGACCGGCGCGGCGGCGGGTGCATCGCCGTGGGCTGCGAGTCGGGCTTGCTCGTCGCTGAATAGGAACGCCCCCGCCGCGCGCGCTGGCGATCAGGCGGCGCCGCGCGCGCCTTCCGCCACGGCCGGCTCCTCCGTCACCAGCGTCGCGCGGTTCTGCTCGCGCACCTTGGCGGCCGCGTCGTCGTAGAGGAACGGCAGGAAGGCGTAGCGCACGCCGCGCGTCACCCGCGAGACCGCGTGCAGATAGGAGCAGGAGAACACCACCGCGCCGCCGGCCGGCGGCTTGAAGCTGCGCGGGCCGAACTCCGGAAAGCTCAGCTCGCCGCCGTCGAAATCGGAATTGAGGTTGATCGACACCGCGAAGCGGCGATGCGCGGTGCCCGAGGTGGTGTTGTCGCGGTGGGCGCGAAAATGGCCGCCGTCCTCGGCCGAATAGCAGCCGACGATGTAGCGCTCCATGCGGTTCGCCACGAAGCAGTGCGCCTTGAGGATTTCCGGCGCGACGCGGCGGCGGATGCGCTGCTGGATCATCCGGATCAGCTCCGGATCTTCGATCTCGGCGTCCTTGCGGCGCTTGTGCGAGGCGTCGTGCATCGGGACGGTGCGGCCGTCGATCTGCCGCATGAAGCCGGATTCCTGACCGCCGCGGGCTTCGTAGTGGTCGATCAGGCGTCCGCAGAGCTCCGGCTCGAACACGTCCGGCAGGAACAGCACCGGCGCTTGCAGCTCGACCCCGGCGTGGCGCGCCGGCTCCGGCAGGGCGGCGACGAGGTCGAACACGCGCGCGCGGTCGGAGCCGTCGGGCGCGAACGGGATGTTGGCGATGACGCGCATCATCGGGTCGAGCACCAGCCAGAAGCGGCGCGCCTCGAGACGCTCGTCGCCCGGCCGCGCTTCGCGGGGGATCGAGCCGTAGAGCCGGCTCACCATCCCGTCGAAGTCGAAGAAGTGCCGCAGGCCGGGCAGCAGCATGCGGGCGCGGCCCTCCGCCTCGTCGCGCGGGTCGAGGCTCACGCCGAAGAAGCAGGCGCGCTCGTCGTCGAACAGCCGCCGGTTCTCCTCGACCGCCTCGAGCGTCGCGCGCGAGTGCGGATCGCCGAGCGTCGCGTAGAAGCAGAGCACGAGATAGCGCCCGGCGGCGGTGTCGAACGTGTAGCGCGGATTGCCGGTCGCGCGCTGCGAGAACCATGGCGCGGGATCGCCGCGCGCAAGTTGGACGAACGATCGCGGTTCGGACATCGGGCTCCCCGTCGGGCGGCGCGGCGGCGTCCCAGGATGGGCCCGACGGCCTCCCGGCGAAAGTTGGGGTTCTCCCTAATGGCGGCTGATGTCCGCCGGCGGCCTTCCGTGCGCGCCGGGGCTCGCCATATGCGGAAGACACAGGCGGGCATCGGGGGCGATCGTGAGCGAAGCCACTTTCCTCGGCGACCTTCTGCAGACCATCGCCGAGCGCGGGCGTCGACTGCTCGCCCGCGCCGGGCCGCCGGACGACGGACGGACCGGCG
>NZ_JBJKEX010000417.1:0-2449 GCF_045505405.1 Hansschlegelia beijingensis
CGCCGTCCGCCCGCGCCTCTGCGCCGGCGGCTCGCCGGTCGTTCGACCCGCGCCGCATGTTCGCCTACAGCCGAAGGGAGGCGCTCGAGCTCCGGCGCGATCCGATCCGGGCCGCGCTCGCGATCATCGGGAGCATGCTGCTGATGTTCGTGATCGGCTACGGCGTGAACATGGACGTCGAGAACCTCACCTTCGCGGTTCTTGACCGCGACGACACGGTGGCCAGCCGCGACTACGTCCAGCAGATAGCCGGCTCGCGCTACTTCACCGAGCAGGAGCCGCTGCTTGACTACGAGGATCTCGATCGCCGCATGAAGGACGGCGGATTGAGCCTCGCCCTCGAGATCCCGCAGAACTTCGGCAAGAACCTCGATCGCGGCTCCCGCGTGGAGATCGGCGCATGGATGGACGGGGCGATGCCGTCCCGCGGAGAGACCGTGCGCGGCTATGTGCAGGGAATGCACGCGAGCTGGCTGGCCGAGAAGGCCCGGGAGGGGCAGGACCCGGGAGCGGCGTTCGGCGCGTTCCAGACCGCCCTGCGCTACCGCTACAATCCGGACGTCCGTTCCATCGTCGCGATGGTCCCGGCCGTCATCCCCCTTCTGCTGCTGATGATCCCCGCGATGCTTACGGCGCTCAGCGTCGTCCGTGAGAAGGAGCTCGGCTCCATCATCAATTTCTACGTCACGCCCGTGACCCGCCTGGAATTCCTGCTCGGCAAGCAACTTCCCTACGTGGGCGTCGCGATGCTGAACTTCGCGCTGCTCACGGCCTTCGCCATGTTCGTGTTCCGGGTCCCGTTCACGGGCGGCCTGGCCTTCTACGCGGCCGCAGCCGTCCTCTACGCGTGCGCGGCGACCGCCATGGGGCTGCTCATCTCGTCCTTCATGAACAGCCAGATCGCCGCGATCTTCGGAACGGCGCTTCTCACCATGATCCCCGCCTTGCAGTTCTCCGGGATCATCGAGCCGGTCTCCTCGCTCGAGGGCGCGGGCCGCTTCATCGGCGACGTCTTTCCCGCCACCTACTTCGTCACGATCTCCCGAGGCACGTTCTCGAAGGGTCTGGGCTTCGACGATCTCTGGCGCTCGCTCGTCCCGCTCGGGATCGCGGCGCCGGTGATGATCGCCCTCGCCTGCGCGCTGCTGCGCAAACAGGCGCGGTGACTCCGATGCGGCTCGCGAACGTCTTCAACCTCGGGATCAAGGAGCTGCGCGGGCTCGGCCGCGACCCGATGCTGCTCCTCCTCGTGGTCTACTCCTTCTCGGTCTCGATCTACACGGCGTCCCGCGCGATGCCGGAGACGCTGAACAGGGCCGCGATCGCGATCGTCGACGAGGACCAGTCGCCTGTCTCCAACCGCATCGCCGGCGCGTTCTACCCGCCCTTGTTCGTGTTCCCGCAATTCATCTCGCAGCCGGAGATGGATGCGCGGATGGACGCCGGCCTCGACACTTTCGCGCTCGACATTCCGCCGAACTTCCAGCGCGACCTGCTGGCGGGCCGCGCCCCGACGATCCAGCTCAACGTCGACGCCACCCGCATGACGCAGGCCTTCAGCGGGGGCGGCTACATCCAGTCCATCGTCTCGGGGGAAGTCTCGGACTTCCTCAACCGCTACCGGACCGCGACGACCGCGCCGGTCGATCTGGTCCTGAGGGCGCGCTTCAATCCGGATCTCGACAAGCGGTGGTTCGGCGCGATCAGCAATCTCATCCAGTCGGTCACGATGCTGTCCATCATCCTGACCGGGGCGGCGCTGATCCGCGAGCGCGAACACGGCACCATCGAGCACCTGCTCGTGATGCCGGTGACGGCGGTCGAGATCATGCTGAGCAAGATCTGGTCGATGGGCCTCGTGGTGCTGCTGGCGTCCGCGGCCTCGCTCGTCTTCGTGGTGCAGGGACTGCTCTCCGTGCCGATCGGAGGCTCTGTCGCGCTCTTCGTGGCGGCGACCGGCCTGCATCTGTTCGCGACGACGTCGCTCGGCGTGTTCCTCGCGACGGTCGCGGGCTCGATGCCCCAGTTCGGGATGCTGCTCATCATGGTGATGCTTCCCCTGCAGCTCCTCTCCGGCGCGATGACGCCGCGCGAGAGCATGCCGGAGATCATCCAGATCATCATGTATCCGGCGCCGAACACGCACTTCGTCATGCTCGCGCAATCCATCCTGTTCCGCGGCGCGGATCTCAGCGTGGTGTGGCCGCAGTTCCTGGCGCTGTTCGCGATCGGGTCGGTCCTGTTCGCGCTGTCGCTGCGACGCTTCAGGGCCTTCCTGCGGTGACGCGGGAAGGCGACCCGGCGGGCTCTGGATCGCCGCGCATGCCCCGCGCTATGACGGGCGGCCCGCCCGCGCGTCAGCATCATGGAAGTCTGGATGGCGAGGTCGCCCGCGAGACCCATCACCTCCGCGACCCGCTCGCGCGAGGCGCCTGATGCGCCGAGCGGC
>NZ_JBJKEX010000041.1:0-16888 GCF_045505405.1 Hansschlegelia beijingensis
AACTTCAGGGACGGCTATGCGGGAGCGACCGTCACGAAGGTCACCGCCACCGCCAATTCGACCAAGAGCGTCATCTCGCTCAGCGCCACGGCGACGGTCCCCCCCCACATCCGGCGGCCGCCGCCCGCGTCGAGAATGCTCCTGCCGCAGGCGGGCGCGGCGGCGATGGTCACGATCTGGTCGCCGACTTCGAGGCGATGATAGCCGGGCTCCAGGACCGGGCGCATCAAGGCCAGCCCGCCCGGCGCCTCGCCGAGCGTCAGGTCGAAGGTCGCGCCGTCCTCGCGCACGAAGCGGGCGGGCGCGTTGGGCTGCGCCTTCAGGGCGAAGGACTGGCCGACCGGGGCGGTGACGAGCGGCTCGGGGGTCCGGTCGATCTGGTCCAGCCGGTTCAGCGAGTCCTGCGCTTCGGCGTCCGTCCCGCAGGGAAGGTCCATCGCGTCGAGCAGACGGCGCAGCGTGTCCGGCGCGACGGTCTGTTGCTCCCCTGCCTGATCCGTCCAGTCGACCGCAAAGCCGACGCGGGTCGCGACCTTGCTAACGAGATCGTCCTTGCTCAAGCGGCGCGCTCCAACAACGCAACGGTCGTGTAGCCGGGCAGCGTTCCGCCCGCGGCGGCCTCCGCGGCGCCGGTGGACGATTCGAACAGGACAGGGCCGGCGAGGCCGGACGCCGCGACGGGCGCGTCGGCGAGGTTCACCGCGATGGTGAGCACGGCGCCGTCCTCCGCCTTCCAGCGCGAAACCACCGCCCTGGGTCCGAGCACCTCGGCGCCCGCCGCCGCGAAGCCGGGCAGGCGGGGCGTGATCTCGGCCGCCCGCAACGCCAGCAGGCGCCGGAACAACGCCGTTCGCGCCTCGGCCCGCTGCGGATGCGGCTCGGGGATCGAAGCCTCGAAGGTCTCGACCGCGTTCGGGTCCGGCACCTCGGCGCCCGCGAAGGCGGCGAACTTGGCGAACTCCTTCCGCCGTCCCTCGCGCACCGCGTCGGCCAGCTCGCCGTGGTGGTCGGTGAAGAACAGGAAGGGGGTCTCGCTGGCGACCTCCTCGCCCATGAAGATCATCGGCACCTGCGGGCACAGCAGCAGCACGGCGGTGGCGGCCTCCACGCCTTCCGGCGGCGCGAGCTTCGTCAGACGGTCGCCGAAGGCGCGGTTGCCGATCTGGTCGTGGTTCTGCAGGAAGCTGACGAAGGCGGTCGGCGGCAGATGGGCGCTCGGCGTGCCGCGCGGCTTGCCGCCCTGGTGGGGCGAGGGATCGCCCTGGTAGACGAAGCCCTCCTGCAGCGTGCGGGCGAGCTTGCCGGCCGTGTCGTGGGAGAAGTCCTCGTAATAGCCCTCGTGCTCTCCGGTCAGCAGCACATGGAAGACGTGGTGGAAGTCGTCGTTCCACTGCGCGTCCACCTCTCCGGCGAGGTGGCTCTGCTCGTTAAACTCGTTCTCCAGGATGAGGTGGACGTAGCGCCCGTCCTGCTCGGCTTCACGCACGGCGCGTGCGGTCTCGTCGATCCAGTCCTGCTCCGAGATCGCGTGGACGGCGTCCATCCGCAGCCCGTCGAAGCGATACTCCTGCAGCCAGAACAGCATGTTCTCGGTGAAGTAGCTGCGCACCTCCGGGAGCCGGAAATCGATCGCGCCGCCCCACGGGGTCTGGAGGTCCTCCCGGAACATCGGGGGCGCATAGGCGCCGATGTAATTCCCGTCCGGGCCGAAGTGGTTGTAGACCACGTCCAGGATCATCATCAGGCCGAGCTCGTGGGCGCGGTCGACCAGCGCCTTGAGCTCGTCCGGCGTCCCGTAGGCGGCGTCCGGCGCATAGGGCAGCACGCCGTCATAGCCCCAGTTCCGGGTCCCCGGGAAATCCGCGATCGGCATGAGCTCGATCGCCGTCACGCCGAGCTCGGCGAGGAGCGGCAGGGCTTCCGCCACGCCGACGAAGCCGCCGAAGCAGCCGACATGCAGCTCGTACACGACGGCTTCCTTCCAGGGCCGGCCGCGCCAGTCGCCCGACCGCCAGGAATAGGCCCTGGGGTCGACCACGACGCTCCAGCCATGCACGTCGCCGTCCTGGAAGCGCGACGCCGGGTCCGGGACGGTCAGCCCGTCCGGCAGATGGAAGCGGTAGCGGGCGCCGGCCGGAACCTCGACCGTCTTGCTGAACCAGCCGCCGTCCTCGCGATCCATCAGGATCGGATCGCGGTCGCGGATCTCGAGCCGCACCTCCGGATGCGCGGGCGCCCAGAAGCGGAACGTCGCGCGGCCATCGGAAAAGGCCGCGCCGAAGGGCAGGCGGCGTTCATACACGGAGGGCAAAAAGCTAAGCTCCCGATGGGCCGGACGGGGATCCCGACTCTGGCGAGGGGACGAGGGAAAGGCCGAGCACGGCGCTCTTCGCCGCGACCTGCACCACATCGCGATCGACGAGGCGCTCGGGCGCGTCGGGCCGGGCGCTGTCGATCAGGAGAAAGGTGGGCAGGCCGGGAGAGGGCAGCCGGAACGCGCGGTCCTTGTCGGTGGGATTGAGCATCAAAGTGAGAATGGGCGTCGAGCCGTCCTCGCGGCGCTCGGCGCGGCGGAGCGTCAACGTTCGCTCTGCAGGGTCGTTCCAGGCTTCCGCGCTGATTGGCGCGCCCTGCTCGTCGAACCACGCGATGTCGAGCACGCCCGGGGCCGGCTCCTCCCGCCCGTGCAGGAAATTCTTCGAGCGCAGAACCGGCTGCGCCCTCCGGAGCGCGATCAGCCTTTCGACGAAGGCGGTCAGGGCCGCGCCCTCGTCCTCCTCGGCGAGCGTCCAGTCGACCCACGAGATCTCGTTGTCCTGCGCGTAGGCGTTGTTGTTGCCCCGCTGGGTGCGGCCGAACTCGTCGCCCGCCAGCAGCATGGGCGTGCCGTTGGCGAAGATCGTGGTGGTGAGCATGGCGCGCGCCACCCGACCTCTGATCTCCCGGATGATGGGATCGAAGGTCGGTCCCTCGACGCCCCAGTTCGCCGAATAGTTCTCGTGGTGGCCGTCGCGGTTTTCCTCGCCATTGGCGTGGTTGTGCCGCGCGACGTAGGAGGTCGCGTCGGCCAGCGTGTAGCCGTCATGCGAAGCGACGTAGTTGATCGAGGCCCACGGCTTCCTCGATCGACGGTCGAACAGGTCGCTCGAACCGGCGAGCCGCGCGGCGAGTTCGGGGCGCTGGCCGCCGTCGCCGCGCCAGAAGCGCCGCACGCTGTCCCGGAACTTGTCGTTCCATTCCGCGAAACCCGGCGGGTGGTGGCCGAGCTGGTAGCCGCCGGGACCGATGTCCCACGGCTCCGAGATCAGCTTGACCCGGGCGAGCGTCGGATCCTGCCGCAACGCGTCGAAGAAGCCCGAGCCGGGATCGAAGCCATGGGCTTCGCGGCCGAGCGTCACCCCGAGGTCGAAGCGGAACCCGTCGACGTGGTAGGCCTCAACCCAGTACCGCAAGCTGTCCATGACCACCTGAAGCACCCGGGGGTGCGAAAGGTTCACGGTGTTGCCGGTGCCGGTGTCGTTTACGCAGTAGCGCGGCTCGCCCTCGATCAGCCGGTAGTAGCTGGCGTTGTCGAGCCCGCGGAATGACAGGGTGGGGCCGAGCTCGCTGCCCTCGGCCGTGTGGTTGTAGACGACGTCGAGGATGACCTCGAGGCCGGCCGCGTGCAGCCGGCGAACCGCGACCTTGATTTCGTTCAGCGACCCGTCGGAAAGATATCGGGCCTCCGGCGCGAAGAAGCCGAGCGTGTTGTAGCCCCAGTAGTTCCTCAGGCCTTTCTCGACCAGCACGCGGTCCTGCAGGAAGGCGTGGATCGGCAGAAGCTCGATCGCCGTGACGCCGAGCCGCTTGTAGTGCTCGATCATCGGCGGGCTCGCCAGCGCCGCGAAGGTGCCGCGCTCGTGGGCGCGGATGTCCTGGCGCAGCATCGTCAGGCCGCGCACATGCGCCTCGTATATGACGGTGTCGCTCCACGGCGTGTTGGGCGGCCGGTCGTCTCCCCAGTTGAAGACGTCGTCGGTCACCACCGCCTTGGGCATCGCGGGCGCGCTGTCCCGCCGGTCCATGGTCAGGTCGGCGCGCGGGCTGTGCAGTCGGTAGCCGTAGAGCGCGTCGGACCAGCGCACCTCGCCGGCGATCTGCTTGGCGTAGGGGTCGAGCAGCAGCTTGTGGGGGTTGAAGCGGTGGCCGTCCTGCGGCTCGTAGGGGCCGTGCGCGCGGAAGCCGTAGAGCAGGCCCGCGCGGGCCCCGGGCAGATAGCCGTGGAAGACCTCGTCGGTCTTCTCCGGCAGGGGCATCCGGGCGATCTCCCGGCGCCCTGACGGGTCGAAGAGGCAGAGGTCGATCTGCTCGGCGTGCGCGGAGAACACCGCGAAGTTCACGCCGAGCCCGTCCCATGTCGCCCCGAGCGGGTAGGGCGAGCCGCTCTCCAGCCCGGCGCTCAAGAGCCGGCCCCAAGGACGGCGCTTGTCCGTCTAGGGGCGGATGACGGAGCGTGTGGCCCGCGGTCAGGCGGGCCTGAGCGCCACCACGCCGAGCGGCGGAAGCGTGAGGTCGAGCGCCTGCTGCTCGCCGTGGCTCGCAGCCTCGACGGTCGGGACGGCGCCCCCATTGCCGACGTTGGATCCGCCATAGATCTCCGCATCCGTGTTGATGATCTCCCGCCAGACTCCGGCCGTCGGAACGCCGATGCGATATCCGTGCCGCGGCACGGGCGTCATGTTCGCGACGACCAGCACGGGCGGGGCGCCCGCCTCACCGTAGCGCAAGAACGCGAACACCGAGTTGGCGCGATCGTCGCCGATCATCCAGCGGAAGCCGGCCGGCTCGGCGTCCTTGGCGTGCAGGGCGCCCTCGGCCGCGTAGACGCGGTTGAGGTCGCGGATCAGGCGCTGCACGCCCGCGTGGTTGGGGTTATCGAGCGCCGGCCAGTCGAGCTGGTCGTCATGGTTCCACTCGCGCCCCTGCGCGATCTCGCAGCCCATGAACAGCAGCTTCTTGCCCGGATGGGTCCACATCAGGCCGTAGAGCGCGCGCAGATTGGCGAATTTCTGCCACGCGTCGCCGGGCATCTTGCCGAGCAGCGAGCCCTTGCCGTGCACCACCTCGTCATGGCTCAGCGGCAGCACGAACTTTTCGGAGAAGGCATAGACCAGCCCGAAGGTGATCCCGTCATGGTCGTACTGACGGTAGATCGGGTTCTGCTGCATGTAATGCAGCGTGTCGTGCATCCAGCCCATGTTCCACTTGTAGTGGAAGCCGAGGCCGTTCTCCTCGGTCGGGCGGGTGACGCCGGGCCAGGCCGTCGACTCCTCGGCGATCGTCATGGCGGTCGGGACCCGCTCCCGCACGACCGCGTTCATGTGCTGGAGAAACGCGACCGCCTCCAGGTTCTCGCGCCCGCCATACTGGTTCGGGATCCACTCGCCGGCCTTGCGGCTGTAGTCGCGGTAGAGCATCGAGGCGACGGCGTCGACGCGCAGCCCGTCGACATGGAAGCGCTCCAGCCAGAACAGTCCGCTCGCAATCAGGAAGTTCTGCACCTCGCGGCGGCCGAAATTGTAGATCGCGGTGTTCCAGTCGATGTGGAAGCCTTCGCGCGGGTCGGCGTGCTCGTAGAGCGCCGTGCCGTCGAAGCGGTAGAGGCCGTGGCTGTCGGTCGGGAAATGCGCCGGGACCCAGTCGACCACGACGCCGATGCCGGCCGCGTGCGCGGCGTCGACGAAGCGGGCGAAATCCTCGGGCGCCCCGTAGCGGCCGGTCGGCGCGAACAGGCCGAGCGGCTGATAGCCCCATGAGCCGCCGAACGGATGCTCGGCGACGGGCAGCAGTTCGATATGGGTGAACCCGAGATCGGCCACGTAGGGAATGAGCTTCTCGATCGCGAAGCTCCAGTCGACCTCGCGCCCGTGAGGCTTCATCCACGAGCCGAGATGGACCTCGTAGAAGCTGAGCGGCGCCTCTGGCGCCTGGCGCTCGCCCCGTCGCGCCATCCATTCGTGGTCCGTCCACGCGTGGGGCTCGGCCGACGCCACGATCGAGGCCGTGCCGGGCGCCTTCTCGGCGGAGCGCGCGATCGGATCCGCCTTGTCGGGCAGGCGCGAGCCGTCGGGGCCGATCAGGGCGAACTTGTAGCGCTCGCCGGGCTTCAGCCGCGGGATGAAGATCTCCCACACGCCGGAGGGCAGGCGGCGGCGCATGCCGTGCCGGCGGCTGTCCCAGGAGTTGAAGTCGCCGATGACGGCGACGCGCCGGGCGTTCGGCGCCCAGACCGCGAAGCGCACGCCCTCGACGCCGTCGATGGTCATCGGGTTGGCGCCGAGCGCGGAGGCGAGCTCGAAGTGCCGGGATTCGCCGAGCAGGTGGAGATCGAGGTCGCCCAGCAGCAGCCCGAACGAATAGGGGTCCTCCGTCTCCTGCACGCCGCCCGGCCATTCGATCCTCAGCAGATAGGGATCGACGCCGGAGACCGGGCCCTCGAAGACGCCGGTCTGCTCGATCTCGCCCAGGACGCCGAGCGGCCGATGATCGTCGCGCGCCACGACTTCGACAGAAGCCGCGCCCGGCAGGACGGCGCGCACATAGGGCCCGTCGCCGTCATCGCGCCGGCCGAGCGCCCCGAACGGGTCGCCGTGCGTTCCATTGGCCAGGGCCGCCAGGGCGCCGGAGTTGAGCGACGTCATCGCGACGCTCATGCCGCGCCTCCTTCCCCTGGAGCGAGCCGTTGGGCGAGGGCGTGGAGGCCGCCCAGCGGCACGTCGAGCCAACCCGGCCGGTTGGCCGCCTCATAGGCGATCTCGTAAGCCGCCTTCTCGATCAGGAACATGTCCAGCAGCTCCAGGGACAGCGGCAGCCCGGCGGCCAGGATGGTCTGGCGATAGGCGTTGAGGAAGGCTTCGGTCGCGTCGGAGCGGAAGCGCTCCAGGAAGTCCTCGCGGCGCGCGCCGGAGACGTGCGGAGACGACTGCTCGTTGCGGCCGACCATCGCGGCCGCATAGTCGAAGGACCGCAGCACGCCGGCGACGTCGCGCAGCGGGCTCGCCTTGCCGCGGCGCTCGTCGAGGGGCCGGGCCGGCTCTCCCTCGAAGTCGATGAACACCGCGTCCTCGCCCGCGACCAGGATCTGGCCGAGATGGAGGTCGCCGTGGATGCGGGTCACCGGGGAGCCGATGCCGGTCTCCGCCAGCCGCCCGATCGCAGCTTCGAGCGCCTCCTTGCGCTTGATGAGCGAGGCCGCCCGCTCCGCGTCCGCCTCGCGCTCCCAGTCCGACCGCGCCTCGAGCGCGTGGATGGCGCCGTCGAGCAGGCTCAGCGCGCGCTTCTTCCAGCTCTCGACCTCGCGGTGCGTGGCCGAAAGCGGCGCGAAGTCGGGGTCGGAGCTCGGGCGCGCCAGAACGCCGTGCAGCTCCGCGAGGCGCGCGCCCAGATTGCCGGCGAACCCCGTGAACTCGGTGAAGCGGTGGTGCTCGGACATGTCGCCGCCGCCTGCCGCGCCGAAATCGTCGAGGGCGCGGGTGAGATGGTCGAGCGTCCACTGCCACGCGTCGCCCTGGTTGCGGACATAGCCCTGGATAATCGCGAGCGTGGCGCGCGAGCCGTCGGCGGCGACGCGCACCATCTCGCCCAGGAAGGGCGCGGCGTTGCCATAGCCCTGCTCAGTCAGGTAGCGCCCCATCTCGGCTTCCGGGTGAACCCCCGGGGCGACCTTGCGGAGCAGCTTGATCATCATCGCGTCGCCGGCGATGAGCGAAGAGTTGGACTGCTCGGCGGAGAGCCAATGGATCTCGGCGTCCTCCGGCAGCTCCGGCGTCTCCACGCCCTCGGCGCGCTCGAAGACGATCTCGCCTTCGCCGCTCTTGAGCCGCTTGCCCTCGCGCAGGGAGCTCGCGATCGCGAATGCGAAGGACGGCAGCGCGAAGGCGTCCGTCAGAAGCTGAACCTCCCGGCCGCGGCGGACGCGGGCCAGCGCCAGTCGGCTCGCGAGCGCGGACAGGCGCTCGTCCTCCGAGACCACCGCGAGCGGGAGCAGCCAGCGCGTCGGCTCGGCGCCGCCGGTGACCTCGACCTCGATGAGGCCGATCTCCTGCGCGCCGCCCGGCAGGCGGGAAAGGGCCTTGATCCGCGCCACGATCTGCTTCTGGTCCTTGCCTGAGAACCAGCGGCGTTTCGCCAGATAGCTCGGCAGCACGGCGCTCTCGAGCGTCTTGCGAGCCTCCGTCTGCATCGCGTCGTCCACGCCTGCGCGCAGCACGAGTGTCTCGTAGTCAGCCATGGGTTCGGGCGCCGGGGTATGCCAGGCGGGCCGGGCTTCCTCGGTGGCGAGGACGAACCAGTAAAACCCGTATGGCGGGAGGGTGAGGAGGTAGGTCAGCTGGCCGATCGGCGGGAACACGGAGCCCGCCGTCAGCTCGACCGGCACGCGGCCGGCGAACTCGGAGAGCTCAAGCTCCACCGCCTGCGGAGACCGCCCCATATTGGCCACGCACAGGATGGTCTCGCCTTCGTGCTCGCGCAGATAGGCGAGCACCCGGCGGTTCTGCGGGAACAGGAACCTGATGGTTCCGCGGCCGAAGGCCGGGTGCTGCCGCCGTGTCGCCAGCATGCGGCGCGTCCAGTTCAGCAGCGAATGGGGGTCGCGGGCCTGCGCTTCGACGTTGACTGCGTAATAGCCGTAGAGCGGGTCCATCACCGGCGGCAGCACCAGCGAGGCGGGGTCGGCGCGCGAAAAGCCGCCGTTCCGGTCGATCGACCACTGCATCGGCGTGCGCACGCCGTCGCGGTCGCCGAGATGGATGTTGTCGCCCATGCCGATCTCGTCGCCGTAGTAGATCACGGGCGTGCCGGGCATCGACAGCAGCAGGCAGTTCATCAGCTCGATGCGGCGCCGGTCCCGCTCCATGAGCGGGGCGAGGCGGCGGCGGATGCCGAGGTTGATGCGGGCGCGCTTGTCGGAGGCGTAGGTGTTCCAGAGGTAGTCGCGCTCCTTGTCGGTGACCATCTCGAGCGTCAGCTCGTCGTGGTTCCGCAGGAAGATCGCCCACTGGCAGTTGTCGGGGATCGCCGGCGTCTGCCGCATGATGTCGGTGATAGGGAAGCGGTCCTCGCGCGCGATCGCCATGTACATCCGCGGCATCAGCGGGAAGTGGAACGCCATGTGGCATTCGTCGCCGTCGCCGAAATAGTCCTTGGTGTCCTCCGGCCACATGTTGGCCTCGGCGATCAGGAACCGGTCGGGATAGGTGCGGTCGAGCTCGGCCCTGATCTTCTTCAGGATGTCGTGGGTCTCGGGCAGGTTCTCGTTGGAGGTGCCGTCGCGCTCGATCAGGTAGGGCACGGCGTCGAGGCGCAGCCCGTCGATGCCGAGGTCGAGCCAGAACTTCATCACCCCGAACACGGCCTTCAGCACCGCCGGGTTCTCGAAGTTCAGGTCGGGCTGGTGGCTGTAGAACCGGTGCCAGAAATACTGGCCGGCGACCGGGTCCCAGGTCCAGTTCGACCGCTCGGTGTCGAGGAAGATGATGCGCGTTCCGGAGTAGAGCGTGTCGTCGTCCGACCAGACGTAGAAGTTGCGGTGCGCCGAGCCCTTCTTGGCCCTGCGCGCCCGCTGGAACCAGGGGTGCTGGTCCGAGGTGTGGTTGATCACGAGCTCGGAGACGACCTTCAGGCCGCGCCGGTGCGCCTCGTGGATGAAGCGCTTCACGTCGGCCAGCGTGCCGTAGTCCGGCGACACGCCCTTGTATTCGGAGATGTCGTAGCCGTCGTCGAGCCGGGGGCTCGGATAGAACGGCAGCAGCCAGATTACGCTGACGCCGAGGCCGGCGATGTAGTCGAGCTTCGAGATAAGGCCGGGGAAATCGCCGATGCCGTCGTCGTTCGAGTCGAAGAACGACTTGACGTGCAACTGGTAGATGATCGCGTCCTTGTACCACAACGGATCGACGCCCTCGCGGGTGACGACGGTTCCGCGCGGCTTGGTCAGCTCGGCGTGGGCCACAGGCGCATTCATCAAGCGACTCCCTGGAGGCGGGTCAGCCTCCACACGTGAAACGGCATTTCCCGGGGGTTGAAATAGACCGATTGGGCCTTGCCGGTCAGCGTGAACCGATTGCCGCGCATGAGATCCTCCACGGCCAGTGCGCCATGGTCGGGAAGACCAAACTCCCAAAGCGGCAATTCGTAGGTCGCGTGGCGTTCATAATCCGGATCGAGCGAGATCAGGACGAGGATCATCTCGTCGAGCGGGGCGCCGTCGGACGAGCCGCCCGGCTTGCCGAAGCACAGCACCATGTCGTCGAACGCGTTGTAGAACCGGACGTTGAGGTGCGTCTGGAGCGCCGGATTCTCGCGCCTGATGCGGTTCAGGCGGGTGATCTCGGTGATGATGTTGCCGGGCTGGTTCCAGTTCCGGACGCGGATCTCGTATTTCTCGCTGTCGAGATACTCCTCCTTTCCCGGCAGCGGCGCGGCCTCGCAGAGCTCGAAGCCGTTATACATGCCCCACAGGCCCGACAGGGTGGTGGCGAGGGCCGCCCGGATCAGGAAGCCGGCCCGCCCCGAGGTCTGCAGGAAGAACGGGTTGATGTCCGGCGTATTGACGAAGAAGTGCGGCCTGAAGAAGTTCTTCGGGTCCGTGGTGCTCAGCTCCGTCAGGTACTCCTGGATCTCCTGCTTGTGGTTGCGCCAGGTGAAATAGGTGTAGGACTGCGAGTATCCGAGCTTGGCGAGCCGGTACATCACCTTCGGGCGCGTGAACGCCTCGGCCAGGAAGATGACGTCGGGATGATCGGCGCGGATGTCGGCGATCATCCACTCCCAGAAGGCGAACGACTTGGTGTGCGGGTTGTCGACCCGGAAGGTCTTCACGCCCTGCTCGACCCAGTACAGCACGACGTCGCGCAGCGCCTGCCAGAGGCCGGGCACCGCGTCAGGCGCGTAGAAGTCGACGTTGACGATGTCCTGGTACTTCTTCGGCGGATTCTCGGCGTATTTGATCGTGCCGTCGGGCCGCCAGTCGAACCAGCCCGGATGCTCCTTCAGCCAGGGATGGTCGGGCGAGCACTGGATCGCGAAATCGAGCGCGATTTCGAGCCCGTGCTGCGCGGCCGCCGCGACGAGCTCGCGGAAATCCTCGATCGTGCCGAGCTCCGGATGCAGGGCGTCATGGCCGCCCTCGGCCGAACCGATGGCGTAGGGGCTGCCGACATCCGCCGGCCCGGGGGTCAGGGTGTTGTTGCGGCCCTTGCGGTTGGTCTCGCCGATCGGGTGGATGGGCGGGAAGTAGAGCACGTCGAAGCCCATGTCGCGGATCATCGGCAGGCGCCGGATGACGTCGCGGAACGTGCCGTGCCGGCTGGGATCGCCGCTCTCGGACCGCGGGAACAGCTCGTACCAGCTCGCGAACTCCGCCTGGATCCGCTCCACATCGAGCGGATAGGCGTCGCTGCGCGAGGCGAAGGCGCGCCGGTCCGCCTTGAGCGCGGCCTCATAGGTCGCCCGCGAGAGAAGCTGGCTGACCCGGTCCGCCACGTCCGAGTCGCGCGCCCTCAGGATCAGGTCGACCAGCGGCCGCGCCGCTTCCGGGCGGGCGGCGGAGGCCAGCTTCTCGAGCAGGATCAGCCCTTCCTCGGTCTCCAGCATGACGTCGAGGCCGACCTCGCGCTTCTTGGTCAGGTCGCGCCGGAACGTCCCGAACTCGTCCCACCACGCCTCGACGACGATCTCGTGCCGCCCGATCGCCTCCGGCGTCAGCACGGCCCGCCAGCGGTCGTTCGCGACGAGCTTCATCGGCGCCCGGCGGAACTCCTGGTCGTCCGGGCCTCGCCACAGCACGTCGGCGAGCAGCATGTCGTGACCGTCGGCGAAAATGTCGGCCTCGACCGTGAGGGGCCGGCCGACGATCGTCTTCACCGGGAAACGTCCGGCGTCGACCGTGGGGCTCAGCGCCTCGATCGCGATCCGGGGCCGCCTGGCCGCCTCGACGGCTCCGGCAGAGTCATCACGCATAAAAAAGGCTCCGGCTGGTTCAGCGACTGGCAGGGTGGTTTGAACCGGGAAACGTCGTGCGGGTTCCGCCCGGAACTCGACACATCGGTCGGAGGTTCTTTCCGACAACCCCTGAGCACCACGAAGGAAGCCAGGAATGAAGGACCGCGAACGCAGAATTCGGGAAATCGCCTATCAGCTCTGGGAGGACGCCGGGCGCCCGGAGGGCCAGGAGCGCCAGCACTGGCTCGAGGCGGAGCGTCGGGTGGCGGCGGAAGCCGGCGAGCCCGCGCCGAAGACGGTCCAGAAGGCCGACAAGAAGGCCGAAAAGAAGCCGGACAAGGCCCCGAAGGCCGCCGCGCTGGGCGCGGCCGACGCCGCCAAGGCGGCGGTCGCCGCCGGCAAGGGCAAGGCGGATCCGAAGATGCAGCCCAAACAGTCGGCAAAGCAGCCGTCGCCGGCGGACACCCCCGCGGTCTCGGCGCCTCCCGTCCGCAGCGCAGCCGGCAAGGCCGCCAAGGCGAAGCCTGCCAAGCCCTCCAAATGATTTCAGCCGGAACGTCCAGCGGTCGGGAACGCCTGTCACGGGTTCGCCGTTAGGGAGGCTGCGATTGGCCGGCGGGCTCTCCGCCCGCCGCAGAGGGGCGACATCCATATGGCCGATATCAGGACGGACCGCCGGGCTGAAGCCGGGCGGCCGACGCAGCTTGGCGCGACCTATGACGGGGAGGGCACCAATTTCGCGCTGTTCTCCGCCTATGCCGAGCGGGTGGAGCTCTGTCTGTTCAACGCCGACGGCGTCGAGACTGAGCGGGTGACGCTGCCCGAATACACCGATGAGATCTGGCACGGCTATCTGCCCGGCGTCGGCCCCGGCCAGATCTACGGCTACCGCGTCCACGGCCGCTATGCCCCTGAAGAGGGTCACCGCTTCAATCCGAACAAGCTGCTGATCGACCCTTACGCCAAGTCGCTGGTCGGCTCGATCGACTGGAACGACGCGCATTTCGGCTATGACCTCCTCGCCGAGGACAAGGACCTGACGTTCGACGAGCGCGATAGCGCGCCGTTCATGCCGAAATGCGAGGTGATCGACCCGAGCTTCGACTGGTCGGGCGACGTCAAGCCTGACGTCCCGTGGGACAAGACGGTGTTCTACGAGACCCATGTGCGCGGCTTCACCAAGCTGCACCCCGGCGTGCCGGAGGAGCTGCGCGGCACCTTCGACGGTCTCTCCCAGGACGCCGTCGTGGACTACATCAAGGCGCTCGGCGTGACCTCGGTCGAGCTCCTGCCGGTTCACGCCTTCCTCGACGACCAGCACCTGCTCGACAAGGGGCTCCGGAACTACTGGGGCTACAACACCATCGCCTTCTTCGCCCCGATGGGCCGCTACATGGGCAAGGGGCGGCTCGCGAGCTTCAAGAGCATGGTGCGCCGGTTCCACGACGCCGGCCTCGAGGTGATCCTCGACGTGGTCTACAACCACACCGCCGAAGGCAACGAGCTCGGCCCGACGCTGTCGTTCAAGGGCATCGACAACCTGTCCTACTACCGCACGATGAAGGACGAGCATCGCTACTACATCAACGACACCGGCACCGGGAACACCGTCAACACCAGCCATCCGCGCGTCCTGCAGATGGTGACGGACAGCCTGCGGTACTGGGTCGAGGAGTGCCACGTCGACGGCTTCCGCTTCGATCTCGGCACCATCCTGGGGCGCGAGCCGCACGGCTTCGACCAGCGCGGCGGCTTCTTCGACGCCGTGGGCCAGGACCCGGTGCTCAGGAACGTCAAGCTGGTGGGCGAGCCCTGGGACATCGGCCCGGGCGGCTATCAGGTCGGCGGCTTCCCGCCCGGCTGGGCGGAGTGGAACGACAAGTACCGCGACGAGGTCCGCGACTACTGGAAGTCCGGCGCCGGCCATCTGGGCAACTTCGCGGCGCGCGTCACCGGTTCGGGCGACGTCTATGACTTCCGCGGCCGGCGGCCGTGGGCGGGGGTGAACTTCATCACCGCGCATGACGGTTTCACGCTGAACGACCTCGTCTCCTACAACGAGAAGCACAACGAGGCGAACGGCGAAGACAACAATGACGGGCACGGCGACAACCGTAGCTACAATTACGGCGTCGAGGGCGAGACCGATGACCCCGGGATCATCGCCGTCCGTGAGCGCCAGAAGCGCAACCTGATCGCGACGCTGCTGCTCAGCCACGGCACGCCGATGATCCTCGCCGGCGACGAGTTCGGCCGCACCCAGGGCGGCAACAACAACGGCTACTGCCAGGACAACGAGATCTCCTGGGTGAACTGGGACCTCGACGAGAAGGACGAGATCCTGCTCGCCTTCACCAAGCGCCTGCTGCAGCTGCGCGCCGACAACCCGATCCTGCGCCGCGCGAACTGGCGCGACGCCATGACCGTCACCTGGATCAATCCCGGCGGCGGCGAGCAGACCGCGGAGCAATGGGCCGACGAGGGCGCGGACTGCATCGGCCTGCACCTCAAGACGCCGGAGGGCGCGGAGGCGGTGCTGACGTTCAACGCCCATGACGGCCCGGTGCCGTTCGTGCTTCCGGAGCGCGAAGGGGGAGGGGCGTGGAAGGTCGTGATCGACACCGGCCAGCCGCAGGACGACGCCCGCGAGGTCTCCGGCCCCGAGCCGATCGAAGTCGAGGGCCGCTCGCTGCTCCTGCTGCTCTGAGCAAAGGGACGCCGCCTCTTCTCCCTCCTCGCGGCGAAGCCGTGGGGAGGGTGGCCTCGGCCGCAGGCCGAGGTCGGTTGGGGTCTTGGGCGTGGGGCGCAGACCGTCCTTGGCGGGTCCGCGACGGACCCGCGGGCCCGCTTCGCCGTCATGCCCGCTTGCGGGCATCCACGACTTCCTTCTCCGCCACGCCCGCGAGAGAAGTCGTGGATACCCGCGCGAAGGCGCGGGCATGACGCGGGGGTTCGGGCGCCCGATCCTGCCTGCACCCCACCCGGCCGGGCTTCGCCCGTCCACCCTCCCCTCTGCGAGGGAGGGAAGACCCCTGCGTCTCACGCGCGAGCCTTCTTCTCCCTCCTCGCGGCGAAGCCGTGGGGAGGGTGGCCTCGGCCGCAGGCCGAGGTCGGGTGGGGTCTTGGGCGTAGCGCGCAGACCGTCGTCGTAGGGCGCGACGAACCCGCCGCCCTGCCTCGCCGTCATGCCCGCCTTCGGGCATCCACGACTCCCTTCTCCGCCACACTTGCGAGCAAGTCGTGGATACCCGCGCGAAGGCGCGGGCATGACGCGGGGGGTCGGACGCCCGATCCTGCCTGCACCCCACCCGGCCGTCCGCGCGACGGGTCCCTTTCGCGGAGCGCCGGACGCCCTGTTAGGCGGGCACCGCCGCCACCATATGACCCGATGAACCGCGCCGCGCGGGGCCGCCCCGAGGGTCCCGCGCGGATTCACGCCCGACCCGGATCGTTGTGCTTGATGCCTTGATCGGCTAGGGTCCGGCCCGCGCGCGGCGTCGCCTCACAGCGGCGACTTCCGATTCGCGCGCGCGCCGGAACGACGACCGCATCCGGTCATGCCCGACCAACCGGCAGGTGTTATGGATTTCCTCAAGCCACGGTATACGCCGATGAACCGCCGCCGCCGCATCTATGAAGGCAAGGCGAAAGTCCTCTATGAGGGCCCCGAGCCCGGCACCCTGATCCAGCACTTCAAGGACGACGCGACCGCGTTCAACGCCAAGAAGCACGAAGTGATCGACGGCAAGGGGGTGCTGAACAACCGCATCTCCGAGTTCATTTTCCAGAATCTGAACGACATCGGGGTGCCGACGCATTTCATCCGGCGGCTGAACATGCGCGAGCAGCTCATCCGCGAGGTCGAGATCGTTCCGCTCGAGGTGGTGGTGCGCAACGTCGCCGCCGGCTCGCTGGCGACGAAGCTCGGGCTTGAGGAGGGCACGCAGCTCCCTCGCTCGATCATCGAGTTCTATTACAAGAACGACGCGCTCAACGACCCGATGGTGTCGGAAGAGCACATCACGGCGTTCGGCTGGGCGACGCCCCAGGAGATCGACGACATCATGGCGCTCGCCATTCGGGTCAACGACTTCCTGTCGGGCCTGTTCCTCGGCGTCGGCATCCGTCTCGTCGACTTCAAGATGGAGACCGGCCGGCTCTGGGAGAACGACACCGTCCGGATCGTGGTGGCCGACGAGATTTCGCCGGATTCGTGCCGGCTGTGGGACATCAAGTCGAACGACAAGCTCGACAAGGACCGCTTCCGCCGCGACATGGGCGGCCTCGTCGAGGCCTACACCGAAGTCGCGCGCCGTCTTGGCATCCTGCCCGAATCCGAGACCCCGAACGGTCGGGGCCCGGTGCTGGTGACGTCCAAGGACTGAGCGGCAGAACCTCCCAAAGGCCCCGCCGCAAGCGGGGCCTTTGTCGTTTCGGGTGGACGCCGCGGGGCGCGACCCTCTAAACGGATCGCCATGCTGACCCCATTCAGGGAGCCGATATGAAGGCGCGCGTCACCGTCACCCTCAAGAACGGCGTGCTCGACCCGCAGGGCAAAGCCATCCAGGGCGCCCTCGGCTCGCTCGGAGTGGGCGGCGTCGAGAGCGTGCGACAGGGCAAGCTGTTCGACGTCGAGCTCGCGACGAGCGATCGGGCCGAGGCCGAGGCGACGCTCAAGGCGATGTGCGAGAAGCTGCTCGCGAACACCGTCATCGAGAGCTACCGCTACGAGATCGCCGGCTGAGCTCGCGGCCGCCCGCAAGGGCGCGCGGCACCCGGAAAGCTCAGGGAGAACACGCCACATGACGTCCATCCTGCGACTGAGCGCGGCCTTCGCCGCCCTGCTGGCCTGCTCTCCGGCCTTCGCCCAGGGCGCGCCCGCGCCGTCCCAGGGGGCCGCGCCGGG
>NZ_JBJKEX010000418.1:0-2430 GCF_045505405.1 Hansschlegelia beijingensis
TCTCGGTCGCCATCACGGGCGTCGCGGGACCCGGCGGCGGAACGGCGGCGAAGCCCGTCGGCCTGGTGCATTTCGCGGCCGCCAGACGCGGTCGGCCAACGCTGCATCGCGAGCGCCGGTTCGGCGATCTCGGCCGTTCGGAGGTGAGGCGCCGATCGGTGATCGAAGCGCTGACGCTGCTCTGCGAGGCGCTCGGGGCCGAAGCCGCGGCGTAAGACGCCGTCACTGCGATAAGAAGCTCGTCATCCTCCGGCTGCACCGGAGGACCCACCTTGGGCGTCGGGCGCGGGGTCGACATGGATGGTCCGGTCAAGCCGGACTATGACGAGCCCTCTGGAGCCAGCAGCCACCCTCGTCATCCTCCGGGTTGACCGGAGGACCCACCTTGGGCGTCGGGCGCGGGGGCGACATGGATGGTCCGGTCAAGCCGGACCATGACGAGGCCTCGGGAGCCCAAAATCACGCTCGTCATCCTCCGGGTTGACCGGAGGATCCACCTTGGGCGTCGGGCGCCGCGGCGACATGGATGGTCCGGTCACGCCGGACCATGACGAGGCCTGTGGAGTCAGCAGCCACCCTCGTCGTCCTCCGGCTTGACCGGAGGACCCACCTTGCGCGTCGGGCGCGGGGGCGACATGGATGGTCCGGTCAAGCCGGACCATGACGAGCCCTCTGGGGCGGCAGGGCTTCGGCCCGTCGAATCCGCCTAGCCCTGCTTCTCGAAATCCCCGGCGCGCACGGTGCGGGCGATCGCGTCCAGCACGGCGTTGATCATGCCGGCCTCGTCGCGGTCGAGGAAGGCGTGGGCGATGTCCACATATTCGGTGATCACCACCTTCACCGGGACGTCCTTGCGCTTGCCGAGCTCGAAGGCGCCGGAGCGCAGGATGGCGCGCATGATCGCCTCGACGCGCTTCAGCGGCCAGCCGGCCTGCAGCGTCTTGTCGATCAGCGGGTCGAGCGCGCGCTGTTCCTTGAGCACGCCGGTGACGAGGTCGCGGAAGAAGGCGGCCTCGGCCGGCTTGTACTCCTCGCCGTCGACCTCCTGGCCGAGCCAGTGCGACTCGAACTGCGCCAGCGTGTCCGGCAGCGGCGTGCCGGCCAGATCCATCTGATAAAGCGCCTGCACGGCTGCGAGCCGGGCCGCGGAGCGCTTTTCGCCCTTGGCCAATCCTCAGTCCTCCGCGCGGCGCTTGAGCCGCAGCATGGTGAGCGCGGCCTCCGCGGCGCCGCCGCCCTTGTCCATCTCGCTGACACGGGCGCGCACCCGCGCCTGGACCTCGTTCTCGACCGTCAGCACGCCGTTTCCGAGCGGGATGCGGCGCGCCACGGACAGGTCCAACAAACCGCGCGCGCTTTCGTTCGCGACGGTGTCGTAATGACTGGTCTCGCCCCGGATCACGCAGCCGAGCGCGACGGCGGCGTCGTAGGGGTCGCCCTTGGCTTCGGCCGCGTCGAGCAGGATCGCGATGGTGGCGGGCAGTTCCAGCGCGCCCGGCACCGTCGCCACGTCATAGCGCGCGCCGGCGGCCTCCAGGCGGGCGGTCGCGCCCTTGAGGAGCTCGTCGGCGATCGCCTCGTAGAAACGGGCCTCGACCACGAGGACGCGCCCGGGCGTGGGCTCGACCGCGATGGCGCGGCGCTGCGGCTCGACCATGAGAAATGCCTTCGATCGTCGGGGAGGCGTCAGTATCCGAGCGCGCTGGCCTCGGCAAGGCGCGCTGCGTAGCGGGCCATCATGTCGACTTCGAGGTTGACCCGGTCGCCGGCCTGCTTGCCGCCCCAGTTGGTCTCGGACAGCGTGTGCGGGATCAGGTGGACGGAGAAGCGCGTCCCCTCCACCTCGTTGACCGTCAGCGAGGTGCCGTCGAGGCAGATCGAGCCCTTCACGGCGATGAACCGCGCGACGGCGGCGGGCGCATCGAAGCCGAAGCGCACGGTCTCGCCCAGATCCTCGCGCGAGATGATCTCCGCGACGCCGTCGACATGGCCGAGCACAAGATGGCCGCCGAGTTCGTCGCCCATCTTGAGCGCGCGCTCGAGATTGACGCGCCCGCCGACCCGCCAGCCGCCCACCGTGGTGAGCGAAAGCGTCTCGGGCCCGGCCTCGACCGCGAACACCGCGCCGCGCGGGCCCGGCTCGATCGAGACGACCGTCAGGCAGACCCCGTCGCAGGCGATCGAGGCGCCGAGCGCGACGCCCGCGGGATCATAGGCGCAGGAGATCGCGAAGCGCGTGACCGCCTCCGCCTCGCGCCGCTCGACGATCTCCCCGACGTCGCTGATGATTCCCGTGAACATGCGTCGCGTCTCATTCTTGCCGGGCCGGCCGGCGCCGGTCACGCCCGGTCATACCTGACCCATCGAGCCGGGGACTTCTTCGAGAAAGGGCAGCACGGCGCGCACCTCCGCGCCCATCCGCTGGTGCCA
>NZ_JBJKEX010000419.1:0-2426 GCF_045505405.1 Hansschlegelia beijingensis
CAGGCGAGCCCCACCCTCAGGCCGGTGAAGCTGCCCGGGCCGACGGTCACCACGACGCGTTCGACCCCGGCGAGGCCGCCGGCGGCGTCCAGAACGCGCTTCACCTCCGGCATCAGCGCTTCGGCGTGGCCGCGCTCCATCGCAAGCGACGCGACATGCGCCGCGCCGCTCGCCGTATCAACGACGGCGGCCGAGCAGGCTCCGAGGGCGGTGTCGATCGCTAGCACGCGCATGTCGGCTGAGTAGCAGGTTTCGGGCGGCGCAGAAGCCGCCGCGCCGCTTCGCCTCAGACGATCTTGCAGAACTCGTCGAAGTCCGGCCGCGGCAGGCGGTCCTTGAAGCCCTGTCCGTCGCCATAGCCGAGGTTGACGAGGAAGTTCGTCCGGAACGTCGTCCCGGCGAAGAAGGCGTCGTCGACCTTCTGCTTGTCGAAGCCCGACATCGGGCCGCAGTCGAGCCCGAGCGCGCGCGCCGCCAGGATCAGATAGCCGCCCATCAGCGAGCCGTTGCGGAAGGCGGTCTCCTCGATCAGCGCCTGGTCGCCCTCGAACCAGCTCTTGGCGTCCACATGCGGGAAGAAGCGCGGCAGATTGTCGAGCCAGCGCATGTCATGGGCGACGATCGCCGTGACGGGCGCAGCCATGGTCTTGTCGCGATTGTTGGCCGACAGCGCGGGCTTCAGCTTCTCCTTGCCCTCCTGCGAGGTCACGAACACGAAGCGGCCAGGCAGGCCATTGGCGCTGGTGGGACCCATCTTCACGAGCTCGAACAGCGCCCGGAGCGTCGTGTCCGAGACCGGTTCCGGCCGGAACGAATTGTGCGTGCGGGCGGCGCGGAACAGCGTGTCGAGGGCGGCGTCGTCGATCGGCGCGCGATGGGGTCCGGTCAATGGTTCGTCCTTGGGCTGAATCAGGCGGGCGGCAGACTAGCAGGGCGGGCGGGCGAAAGGCGCCTGTCAGATCGTGTCCACCGTGCCGCCGTCGACCCTCAGGGCGGCCCCGGTGGTCGCCGAGGCCTCCTTCGAGCAGACATAGACCACCATGTTGGCGACCTCCTCGACGGTCGCCGCCCGCTGGATGATCGAGCTCGGCCGGTGGGCCTTGACGAAGGCCGCGCCGGCCTCCTCGAGGCTGTGGCCGGTCTTCGCCACCTCGTCCTTCAGCATCTCGGCGACGCCCTCCGACAGCGTCGGGCCGGGCAGGACCGAGTTCACCGTCACGCCGGTCCCGGCCATGCGCTTGGCGAGGCCGCGCGCGACCGCGAGCTGCGCGGTCTTGGTGAAGCCGTAGTGCACCATCTCGACCGGGATGTTGATCGCAGACTCCGAGGAGATGAACACGATGCGGCCCCAGCCGCGCTCCGCCATGCCCTGCGCATAGGCGCGCGACAGGCGCACGCCGGACATCACGTTGACCTCGAAGAAGCGGGCCCATTCCTCGTCCGGCACCTCGAAGAAGTCCTGCGGATTGAAGATCCCGACATTGTTCACGAGGATGTCGGGCGCGGGGACCGCGGCGACCAGCGCGGCCGCGCCTTCCGCGGTCCCGAGATCGGCCGCGACGCCCTTCAGGCTGGCGCCCGGGACCGCCGCCGCGATGTCGGCGATCGCCTTGTCGACCGCCTGCTGCTTGCGGCCGTTGATCACCACGGTCGCGCCGGCGCGGGCGAGGCCGAGCGCGATGGCGTGGCCGATGCCGATCGTCGAGCCTGTGACGATGGCGGTCTTGCCGGAAAGGTCGATCTTCATGGGGCGGCTCCTTCAAATCGCTTGAGCGGCAAGGTCGTCCGCACCGCGCGACTTTTCCAGACCGGCCCGCTTGCGCGGCCGCAAGCCTCGCGCGGCGCCGGCGTCAGGCCGCGGCTTCGTCGAGCGCCCGCGTCTCCGCCTCCGTGAACAGGCGGGAGCGGATGTGGAAGCGCACCTCGCGGCCGTTTTCGAGGCTGAACATGCCGCCGCGACCGGGCACCACGTCGAGCGTCAGGTGCGTGTGCCGCCAATACTCGAACTGCGACGGGCTCATGTAGAACGGCGCGCCGCCGACCTCGCCGAGCTTCACGTCGTCGTCGCCGACGATGTAGTCGCCGACCGCGAAGCACATCGGCGAGGAGCCGTCGCAGCAGCCGCCGGACTGGTGGAACAGGATTTCGCCATGGTCGGCCCGGAGGGCCTCGATCAGCTCGAGCGCCTCCCGGGTCGCCTCGACGCGGAGCGGGATGGTCTGGGTCATGGGGGCTCCTCCCGTGACCAGCATAGGGCGCGCGGCGGCCGCGGCGAAGGCCGCGTTCAGCGCTCGCTGTCGAGCATCGCCATCTGGACGGCCGGGTAGCGGTCGCCCACGGCCGCGCCCTTCGGGACGGCGCGCTCGATGGCGGCGAGATCACGTCCGTGGCCTTCTGGACCTGATCCGCCAGACGATCGTGGTCGT
>NZ_JBJKEX010000420.1:0-2414 GCF_045505405.1 Hansschlegelia beijingensis
CGCATGTTCTGCCGCCTCAAAGACTTCCGACGCGTCGCAACCCGCTACGACCGTAACGCCACCAGCTTCCTCGCCGCCGTCCACATCGCCGCGATCGTCAGCTACTGGTTATGAGTCTCGGCCCTAGAAGCTGACTCGGGAGTCTTGCCCTGCCTGGTGACGCCGTCCTCGACCGTGTCGGGGCGGCGGACCGACTGTTGAGCTTGTCAACGCGGGGCTCCCACGCGGCGATGCGCCGCCACAGCTGCTCGGCGCCAGGAGTGGACTCGGACGCCTGTTGGGAGAACGGACATCCTTCTTGGCTCTCAACTCGAGATGCTCTGTCGGTCTGGTGCGGCCGCCCGCGGGCGGATGAACGGGAGAACGAAGCGAGACGGTCGAGATTCGTTCTCCGCGTCCGGATCAAGAACGTTTCGACTGTCAATCGGCGCTGAACTTTGGGTCTGACGCACTTTCGATGATGCGCTTTGCTACTCGGCGCCAATGAGCCGGGCCTCAAGGAGGTCCAGCTTGGCGCGACCGTACATCTGGCGCTTGATGAGCTTGAGCCTGGTGATCTGGCCTTCGGTCTGGCCGTTGGACCATGGTTCGACCAGCGCTGCGCGCACGGCGGCACGGTCGCGGACGATGCCGCGCGGGAACGAGGCGAGCAGGCTGAGTGATGCGTCCGCGATCCAGGAGTCGAGCTCCTGGCTGGCGTCGCGCCGGACCATCGCGTGGAAGGGGTCGAGCAAGGCGCGCGCTTGAGCGAGCTCGGGGGCCGCGGCTTCGATCGAAGCGACGAGGATCGCGTCGCCCCTGGTGAGCCGGTCGCGCTCGGTCGTCATCGCTTTGACGATCGTCTTCGCGGAAGGCGCCCGCTGGATCTGGCGAAGCTCCGTTGCCTCGGCGCGTCGCCGCCTGGTCGCCCATTCCGCCACGACGCGAAGCGAGCCCCGGAAGCCCTGCCTCCGCAGACGCCTCCATAGCTCAGCGCCGTTCGTGCAGCCTTCAGTCCACTGGGCGTCGAGGATCGGCAGCCAGGCCTCGAGCGAGCTTTGGCGCGTCCGGAAGACGTCAGCATGCTCGCCGCGCAGGATCCGCCGCACCGTGCCGCGTGCGAGCGCCGTCCGCCGGACGATCGCCTTGATCGGCGCCCCTTCACGAGCCATGCCGAGAACGGCGTCATCGGCTCGCGCGCGACGCTGATAACCCTCGTACTGCACCAAGTACGAGGGCGGAGGCTGAATGCCTCCGCCGTTGCCGACGCAGATCAGTCAGAGTTTCTTCAATTCGGCTTCGACCTTGCTCCAGAAGGAGGCCGTCGGGGCCTTTCTGCATTCATCGATGACGATAGGGGTCACTCGGGCCACGCCCTCGACGTCGATCTCGACGACGTCCGGCTTCGTCTGGCCGTTCTGATAGCCCGCGGCCCAGGCGACGAGGTTCGGCTTGAACGTCTCGTCGAGCGCGTTGAATTCCTCGCAAGTGACCTTCGCCATCGGCTTCTTGGCAATGGCCGAGGCCTTGGCCGGAGCTTTGGCGCTGTCCGTTCCGGTCGAAGTGGTCTGCGCCTGCCCCATCACCGCCGAGGTCGCGAGCGCACACGTCGCAATCAGTACAGTTCCAGCAAAGCGCGTCAGCATGATCGCCTCCTACACGAGTTATCAGCCCCGCCTTTGACAACACGGACTTGCTGGGATTGTTCCTGAACGCAAGGACATGCGCGCGCAGGAATACGCATGTCGCGGCCCCCGCGAGGGTGACGAGGCTCTCCGGCAGCTCCAGATAGAATCCGGCCACGACCACAAGCCCGGCGGCCAGCGCTGCGACGGCGTAGATGTCGGACCGCAAGAAGCCCTGTAAATCTCGCCGGCGAGCGCCTCGATCTGCCGCGTCGTCAAATCAAGTGGCTCGTCGCCGGCTTCGCGGGCGCGAGCCGTGGCGATCGAGCGCCGACGTCCGCCCGCGGGCTGCATCCACCACTCGGACCGTGGCTCGCAATACGCCAGCCAGGCCTACCGCGAGGTGCTGGCCGCTCATGGCCTGGTCGGCTCGATGGGCCGACGTGGCAACCCCTACGACAACGCCAAAGCGGAGAGCTTCATGAAGACGCTCAAGGTCGAGGCGGTCTACCCGATGGCCTACGAGACCTTCGCCGACGTCGCCGAAAGCCTTCCGGCCTTCATCGACGACGTCTACAACGCCAAGAGGCTTCACTCGGCGCTTGGCTACCTCAGCCCGCGCCAGTTCGAGGATCAACACGCCCGGCGGACGGTCCAAATCGGAGCCTGACCGCTGTCCGGCTTAGGGCCCGGACCCATTAAGGGGTTTGCAGATCGAGCGAAGCGTGATTCAGAGGCGTCCTCGAGGGAGAACGCCGATGGGATCGGACTGCTTCTGGCTGACGGACGAGCAGTTCGCGCGTCTTGAGC
>NZ_JBJKEX010000421.1:0-2403 GCF_045505405.1 Hansschlegelia beijingensis
TGCTTGGGATCCTTCAGGATCGAGGCAAGGTCTTCAGCCGCGAAGGCCGGAAGGCTCAGTGCGACGGCACGTCGAGCCCGACCGCCTATCTGGAGAGCGCCGCCGGCGTGGCGGAGGGCGGCCGCACCGGGCTGACGGCCGCGACCGTCGCGGCGCTGTTCCTCCTCTGCCTGTTCTTCGCGCCGCTCGCGGGCTCGGCGCCCGCCTACGCGACCGCGCCGGCGCTGCTCTACGTCGCCTGCCTGATGCTGCGCGACATCGCCGAGCTCGACTGGGACGATGTCACCGAATGGGCCCCGGCCTGCGTCGCGGCGCTCGCCATGCCGTTCACCTACTCGATCGCGAACGGCGTCGCCTTCGGCTTCATCGGCTACGCCGCGCTGAAGCTCGTGACCGGGCGCGCCCGCGAGGCGAAGCCGGTCGTCTGGATCGTGGCGGCGCTGTTCCTGCTGCGCTACGCGCTGATGCCTGAGGGATAGCGAACGCCCGAGCTTGACCGCGCGCCGCGCGCGGCCAAGATCGCGGCCCACGCGGGGAGAGGCTTCACATGAGCTACGAGTCCGAGGGTCAGGAAGCCGCGATCGAGCGGCGGATCGTGCAGGGCAGGGGGCTGGAGCTCGCCGATCTGGTGATCAAGGGCGCGCAGGTGCTCGACGTCGTCACCGCCACGCTGTTTGAGAGCGACGTCGCGATCTGCGGCGACACGATCGTCGGCACCTTCGCCTCCTATGACGGCGTGGAGACCATCGACGGGCGCGGCCTCACGGTCGTTCCGGGCTTCATCGACAGCCATTTGCACATCGAATCATCGCTGCTGACGCCGCACGAGTTCGACCGCTGCGTGCTGCCGCACGGCGTCACGACCGCGATCTGGGACCCGCACGAGATCGCCAACGTGCTGGGGCAGGGCGGCATCGAGTACGCGCTGGCCGGCGCCGAGGCCGCGATGATGGACATCCGCGTGAACCTGTCCTCCTGCGTGCCGGCCTCGCCGCTGGAGACCTCCGGCGCGCGGCTGGAGATCGAGCATCTGCTGCCGTTCCGCGATCATCCGAAGGTGATCGGGCTCGCAGAGTTCATGAACTTCCCCGGCGTGCTGGCGCGCGACCCCGGCTGCCTCGCCAAGCTCGCGGCGTTCCAGGACGGCCATATCGACGGCCACGCGCCGCTGGTCCGCGGCAAGGACCTCAACGGCTATCTGGCGGCCGGCATCCGCACCGACCACGAGGCCACCTCCTACGAGGAGGCGCTGGAGAAGCTCCGCAAGGGCATGAGCGTGCTGATCCGCGAGAGCTCGATCGCCAAGGACCTGCACGCGTTGTGGCCGTTGATCCAGCCGGAGACCTCGGCCTTCATCGGCTTCTGCACCGACGACCGCAACCCGGTCGAGATCGCCGAGGAAGGCCATATCGACCACATGATCCGCTGGACGATCGCGCAGGGCGTCCCGGCCGCTCATGTCTACCGGGTCGCCAGCTGGTCGGCCGCGAACGCCTTCGGGCTGCGCGACCGCGGCCTCGTGGGGCCGGGGAAGCGAGCCGACCTCGTGCTGCTCTCCGACTACGAGAGCTGCGAGATCGCGCATGTGATCGCGGGGGGCAAGCTGGTCACCCCGGAGCGGCTTGCGGCCCGCAAGGCGCCGCGGCCGGTCGGCCTCGACAGCATGAAGGTCGCGCCGGTTGCGGCCGCCGACCTCATCGTGCGCGGCCGCGGCGGCCCGCGGCCGGTGATCGGCGTCATCCCGGGCAAGATCGTCACCGAGAGCCTGACGCTCGACCTCAAGGAGCGCGGCGGCTTCGTGCCGCCGGACCCGCAGAAGGACGCGGCCGCCGTCGCGGTGATCGCCCGGCACGGCGTCAACCAGAACATCGGCCGCGGCTTCGTGAAGGGTTTTGATCTCGAGCGCGGCGCGATCGCCTCCTCGGTCGGCCATGACAGCCACAACATCTGCGTGGTGGGCGCCGACGCCGAGTCCATGGCGATCGCGGCCAACCGGGTGATCGCGCTCGGCGGCGGCATCGTGGTGGCGGCCGGGGGCGAGGTGCGCAGCGAGCTCGCGCTGCCGCTCGCCGGCCTGATGAGCCTCGATCCGCATGAGAGCGTGCGCGAGAAGCTGCTCGAGCTGCGCGCCGCTGCGCGCGAGCTCGGCTGCCGGCTGTCCGAGCCGTTCCTGCAGGTCGCCTTCCTGCCGCTGGCGGTGATCCCGCATCTCAAGATCACCGACATGGGGATGGTGGACGTCGACCGCTTCGAGGTGCTGGCGGACTGACCGTCGATGCCCGCATCCGGCGAACTGCCCGGCGGCCTGCCGCCGCGCGACGTGCTGGTGGTGTCCGATCGCTATCCGCCGGACGTCGCGGGCGGCGCCGAGCTCAGCCTGCACCTCGTGCCGCGCGAGCCGCG
>NZ_JBJKEX010000422.1:0-2397 GCF_045505405.1 Hansschlegelia beijingensis
GATGCAGGGCGCGCTCAGGCGCGTCTGAGCCCCCGCGCGACCGCGACCCGCGCGGCGCGGCACGGTCGCGATCGATCCTGCGGACAAAAAAAGAGCCCGCACAGCGGGCTCTTCATGCGCCGGCCGTTCGGCCGGGAAGCCTCCCCCTTGGCGGGGGAGGGCAGGGCAGGCGTCAGCTTTCGAAGCCGCCCTTGATGCTCGCGATGCGCAGCATGTTGGTCGCGCCTGGCACCCGCAGCGGAACGCCGGCGGAGATGATCACCCGGTCGCCGTCGAGCGCGAAGCCCTCGTCATGCGCGAACGCGCAGGCGCGGTCGACCATGTCGTCGAGATCGTGCGCGTCGGGCGCGAGGATCGAATGCACGCCCCAGACCAGCGTAAGCCGGCGGCTGGTGTCGACGTTCGGCGTCAGCGCGATGACGGGCGTCTTCGGCCGCTCGCGGGCCGCGCGGCGCGCGGTGGTGCCGCCGGAGGTCCAGCAGATGATCGCCGCGAGATCGAGCGTCTCGGCGACCTGGCGGGCTGCCGCCGAGATCGCGTCGGCGCCGGTCGCCTCGGGCTCGGCCCGCTGGGCGTCGATGATCCCGCGGTAATAGGGATCGCTCTCCACGCTGCGCGCGATCGAATCCATCATCGCGACCGCTTCCGTCGGGAAGGCGCCGGCGGCGGATTCGGCGGACAGCATGATCGCGTCCGCACCCTCGAACACCGCCGTCGCGACGTCGGAGGTCTCGGCGCGGGTCGGCATCGGCTGCGTGATCATCGACTCGAGCATCTGCGTCGCGATGATCACCGGCTTGCCGGCGCGGCGGCAGGCGCGGGTCATCTGCTTCTGCATGCCCGGGACCTTCTCGATCGGCATCTCGACGCCCAGGTCGCCGCGGGCGACCATCAGCGCGTCGGAGAGATCGATGATCTCGGTGAGCCGCGTCATGGCCTGCGGCTTCTCGATCTTGGTCATCACCGCGGCGCGGCCCTGGATGATCTCCTTGGCCTCCACGATGTCCTCGGGACGCTGCACGAAGGACAGCGCGATCCATTCGCAGCCGACGTCGAGCGCGGCCCGCAGGTCGGCGTGATCCTTCTCCGTCATCGCGGAGGTCTTGATCATCGTGTCCGGCAGGCTGACGCCCTTGCGGTCGGACAGGCGGCCGCCGACGATGACCTCGGTGACCGTCTCGGTCGGGGTCGAGGAGCGGGCGACGAGCCGCACCTTGCCGTCGTCAAGCAGCAGATGATGGCCCGGCTCGAGCGCCTCGAGGATTTCCGGATGAGGCAGGTGGACGCGCGTCTTGTCGCCGGGCGTCGGGTCGGAATCGAGCGTGAAGGTCTGGCCCTTCTCCAGCATGACCGCGCCGTCCGCGAAGCGGCCGAGGCGGAGCTTGGGACCCTGCAGGTCGACCAGGATGCCGATCGGACGACCGACCTCCTTCTCGATCGTGCGGATGGAGCCGATCAGCTCGCGCATCCGCTCGTGCGAGGTGTGGCTCATGTTGATGCGGAACACGTCGGCGCCGGCGTGGAACAGGCGCGTGACCATCTCGGGCGTCGAGGACGAAGGACCGAGCGTGGCGACGATCTTGACCTTGCGGAGCCTTCTCATCGAACCGCCGTGCCGGACTCGAGGCCTGCCCGGGCGCCGGCTGTCGCCGGCGGGGTGGTCGCGCCCGAGGGCGCGGCTGCCGCGGGATTCGCGGTCGGTTCCGTCAATTGCACGGTCCAGCTCTTCTGTTCGCCAGTGTCTATTTCGAAAAAGCCCGAGCGTTCATAACCGCGGGCGAGGCAGTCTTCTATGCCCTTGATCGTGAACTCTTTGTCGCGGGTGCACATGTAGGCCTTGCCGTTCCATTCCCCGCCGCGGTCGTAGTCGATCGCATAGACATAATAAAAACGGGCGGAGAGCGGCCCGCGCAGCAGAGTCTCACAGGAATTCGACGCGACGTTCCACCAGCCTTCGGTGGACCAGGTCTCGTGGTCCTTGTAGCCGATCGAGACCCCGACCCGGCTGTCCGTCTTGTTGCACAGCCGGAAGTCGGCGAGCGCCGGAGACGCGACGGAAAGAGCCGCCGCCGCCACGCAGCAGCGTCCGAACCAGCCTGGGGCGCGAAGGGAGATGCGGTCGCGAATCAGCATGAGGACGGGGACGCTCGCTTGGCCTCGTCAGGCGCGGTTGTGCGGCGATGGGCCCGCGCTGTCAACGAGCACGATCCTGAGGTCGTTGACGTTGGTGCAGGTCGGGCCCGTGAGCAGCACGTCGCCCGTCGCCTCGAAGAATCCGGTGCTGTCGTTGTTATCCAGAAACCGGGCGGCTTCGAGGCCTTTGGCGCGGGCGCGCTCGATCGTGCCGGCGTCGACCACCGCGCCGGCCGGATCCTCCGGCGAGCCGCCGCCGCCGTC
>NZ_JBJKEX010000423.1:0-2373 GCF_045505405.1 Hansschlegelia beijingensis
CGCGCGACGCGCTCGGCCTGTCGGAGGCGGGCCTCGCGGCGCGGGCGCGCCGCAACAGCTTCGGCGACCACGAGGGCATCCATCTCGCCCCGCTGCTGCGGGTGGTCGAGGAGAAGCGCTCGCTCGCCGAGACGCTGCTGCAAAAATACGACGGCGACTGGGGCCGCAGCGTCGATCCGGTGTTCGCCGAGTTCGCCTACTAGCGGCGCGCGTTCAGGCGGCGGCGCAGCGCGCGTCGGTGCAGCGGTTGACCTCGATGGTGAGGTGGCTGAGCTCCCGGAGGTCGGCGAGCCTGGCCTTGTAGGCCTCGGGCTCGCGCGGCTCGTGGGTGACGAGCGCCACGATCGCCGACAGATGGCCGGGCCCGACGCGCCACAGATGCAGGTCGCAGACCCGGTCGTCGCCGACCTCCAGCCGCTCGCGGATCTTGCGCTCGAGAGTCGGATCGGCCGGCGCGTCGACCAGCGTGGCGGCGGTCTGGCGGGCGAGCGACACCGACCAGGACGCGATCATGGCCGCGCCCAGCAGGCCGACCGCCGGATCGATCCAGCGCCAGCCCAACGTCCAGCCGGCGAACAGCGCCGCGATCGCCAGCACCGAGGTCAGCGCGTCGGCCAGCACGTGCAGATAGGCGCCGCGGAGATTGTGGTCCTCGACCCCCTCGGCCGGCGAGTGCTCATGGTCATGCCCGTGCTCATGGCCATGCGCGTGCGCGTGGCCGGCGTGGTCATGGCCGTGCGCGTGGCCGTCGGACGCGCCATGGCCGAGCACGAAGGCGCAGACGATGTTCACCAGCAGGCCGAGCACCGCGACGATCATCGCCTCGCGGTAAAGCACCTCCTGCGGGCTCGCGAGCCGCAGCAGCGACTCCCAGGCGATCGCGAGCGACACCACCCCGAGCACGATGGCGTTCGCGAAGCCCGCGAGGTCGCCGACCTTGCCGGCGCCCATGGCGAGCCGCGGGTCGTTCGAGCGCGCGGCGGCGATCCGGTAGGCCAGCGCCGCGACCCCGATCGCGCCCGCATGGGTCGCCATGTGGAAGCCGTCGGCCAGCAGCGCCATCGAGCCATAGGCCCAGCCGGCGACGATCTCGACGCCCATCGCGGCGGCCGTGACCGTCATCGCGATGCGGGTGCGGCGCGCGTTTCGGGCGTGATCGCGGCCGAGGAAGCGGTGCTCATGCCGGAACGGGGCGGCGTGGTCGCCGCGTGACGTGTGCATCTGCGCTGTCTCCTCGGCAGGCTGAGATCGCGTCGGCTCCCCCCGCCGTCAAGCCGGCGGGCTATTCGGCGGCTTCGGCCTGCGCGCCCGGCGACATGTTGTCGAGGCTCGCCACGATGTGGTCGGCGAGCGCCTGGGCGGTCTCGGTGACCGCGCCGGGGTTGCGCAGCAGCGCGATCTTGCAGCTCGGCAGCGCCGGAAAGCCTTCGGCGGTCCCGAGCACCCGCATGCCCGGCCGCAGCGCGGATTCCGGCACGACCGAGATCGCGAGCCCCGCGAGGACCGCCGCGCCGACCGCCGCGAAGTTGCGGCTGGAATAGAGCACGCGGTGCGCCCGCTTGATCTCCTGCAGCTTGCCGATCGCGGATTCGCGCCAGACGCAGGCGGCGTGGCTGAGCGCGAGCGGCAGCACCGGCTCCTCATGCGCCACCGAGCGCTGCGACGTCACCCAGAGCAGCGGCTCCTGGCGGATGACCTCGCCCATCGGCTTGCGGGCCGCATGGGTGATGATCGCGAGGTCGAGCTCGTCGCGGTCGATCATCTCGACCAGCTGGACCGAGGGCTCGCACACCACCGTCACCTCGACCAGCGGGTTGGAGGCCGAGAACCGGGCGAGGATTTCGGGCAGGTAGCGCTCGGCGTAGTCGTCCGGCAGGCCGAGCCGCACCCGGCCGGTCAGCGCGTCGTCCGCGAAGGCCGAAACCGCCTCGCGCGAGATGTGGATGATGCGGCGGGCGTAATCCAGCAGACGCTCGCCGTCCTCGGTGAGCCGGACGCCGCGGCCGTCGCGCGCGAACAGCGCCCGCCCGACACGTTCCTCGAGCCGCTTCATCTGCATCGAGACCGCGGACTGGGTCTTGAACACCACGTCCGCGGCGCGGGTGAACGAGCCCGTGTCGACGATCGCCACGAAGCTTCGAAGCTGATCGACATCGAGAAGCGCGACCATGGCGGCCCCATCACCCGGAATGATGAGCCACATTACTAACATTCGTTTCACTGATCAAACGGCGGGAGCTATCCAGAGGCTCCAGGCTGATCTGGCAGGGAGACTCCCATGTCGATCGAACCCCAGGCCGCCGGGCGCTTCGTCCGAGCCGCCGCGGCGGCGCTGCGCGATCTCGGCGCGTCGCTCGGCCGCCGGAAGCTGGC
>NZ_JBJKEX010000424.1:0-2372 GCF_045505405.1 Hansschlegelia beijingensis
GCCCGCGCGGCGAGGCGGTCCGCCCGGTCCCGGCCAGAGGGGGGCGCGGCCGGACTCGAACATCCGGTTGCCGCGGCCGCGCCGTCGAACACAGTAGTCCCCCTTCCAAGGCGCGGCGCGCCGAAGCGCGGCGCTACTGCTTCGGAGCCGGATCCGGTCATCGTTCCGACTGCGCGGCCGGTCGGGGTGCGTCGGAAGCGCAACGTCGTGAAGATCTCGGCATGGCTCTGCATCGCCCTGCCGACCGCTCTCGCGACGCTCTATTACGGAGTGGTCGCTGCTCCGCAATACGTCGCCGAGGCGCGCTTCGCGGTGCGCGGGCCGGCCGAAGTCGGCGGCGGCACCGGCGACGCGATCGCGGCGATGACCGGCCTCGGCTCGAGCACAGCCGGGATGGCCTCGGACAGCTTCATCGTCGCGCAGTACATCGAGAGCGGCCAGATCGTCGCGAACATGCAGCGCGCGCTCGACCTGCGCTCGATCTACACGCATGAGAACGCGGATTTTGTAGCCAAGTACCGGCCCTACGATTTCGACGACACGGTCGAGCATCTGACCCGGTACTGGAACTCCGTCTCCTGGGTCTATTACGAGCCCGTCACGGGGATCATCACCTTCACGGTGCGCGCTTTCACGCCGGACGACGCGCTCAAGGTCGCGCGGGAGACGGTCCGCGAGAGCGAAAACCTCGTCAACAAGCTCTCTGCGCGCGCGCGCGACGACGCCCTGATGCTCGCCAAGCAGGAGCAGTCGCGCGCCGAACTGCGGCTGAAGTTCGCCCAGAAGGCGATCCAGGACTATCGCGACCGCCAGGGCGCGCCGGACGCTCAGAGCCTTGTCGAGGGGCAGAGCAAGATCGTCGCCGACCTGGAGGGCCAGCTCGCCAAGCAGGAGGCCGAGCTGTCGGCGAGCTCCGCGTTCCTCAACAAGGACGCGCCGACCGTCCGGTTCATGCAGAAGAACGTCGAGGCGCTCAAATCGCGCATCGCGGCGGAACGCGCGAAGATCGGCTCGGTGCAGCCTCGGACCGGCGGCAAGGAAACTCTGATCTCCGCCTCAATGGCGGAGTTCGAGAACCTCGCCATGGAGCGGGACTTCGCGCAGAAGGCGTATCAGCAGGCGAGCCAGGCGGTCGACGCGGCGCGCATCACGGCGGAACGCCAGTCGCGCTATCTGGCGACCTTCGTCGAGCCGCATCTTCCCGAGGACTCGCTTTATCCCGCGCGTCTTCAGATGATCCTGCTCGTTCTGGTGTGCTCGACCATCGCCTGGGCGATCGGCGCGCTGATCTTCTACGGCATCCGCGACCACAGCGCCTGAGGCGCCTGTTGCACGGCCGGCTTCTCCGAAGGGGGCGCCGGCCGCCGGGTTGCGGGACTAGATCGCGAGGCCCGCGGCGTGGAGGAGTCCAAAATGCTCCTCCCATCTCGGCGGCCGGTACTCGGTCCCGCGCCGCCCCTGTTCCGGACGTTCCGCCGCGTGGGCCATGATGGCCTTCTCCCAGGCCGGGCCGTCCAGCGGGTCAAGCCGCAAAGCGAGATCGCCCGCGACCTCCCGGAACACGGCGAGATTCGACACGATCGCCGGCGCGCCCATCGCCAGCGTCTCCGCCAGCGGTAGCCCAAAGCCCTCGCTGAAGCTCGGGAACAGCAGCGCCCGCGCGCCCGCCACCAGCGAGGCGAGCGCCACGTCCGGAAGCTCGTTCACCTCCAGGACGTGAGCGCGGACGGCCGGGCAGCGCTCCAGCAGATCGACCACCATCTCGTTCTCCCAGCCCCGGCGTCCGACCAGGACCAGTCGGGGCGTGGCGGGCCCCAGCCGCTCCGCGAGCCGCCGCCAGACGTGAAGCAGCAGCAGGTGGTTCTTCCTCGGCTCGATCGTCCCGAGCGCGACGAAGTACGGACGCTCGGTCGCCAGCGCGGGGGCGGCGCGCGCGAACCCGCTCTCGACGCCGAGCGGCGCCACCACGATGGGCGGGACAGGCTGGCCGGTCTCCGCCGCATAGGCGGAGAGGTCGCGCGCCGTCTCGGCCGAGTTCGCGATCAGGGTACTGGCGTATCGGAGCGCGGTGTTCATGCGGCGCGCGTGCCGCTCCGCCTCGCCAGCCCGGCCATATTCCGGGAAGCGGATCGGGATGAGGTCGTGCACCATGATCGCGAGGGCGGCGCCGACCTGGCGCACCCCCGCGAACACCTCGGGCCGGTCCAGCCGGAGATGGGAGACCTGGACATAGAGGTCGCCGGGCTCGGGCGCGGCTCGCGTCGTGAGGGCGGCCCTCAACCTCCCCCTTCGTGCCCATGCTGATGCGGCGCTTCGACGTCCGGCTCATCACCTTCGCGGGCCTCGCGCTGTTCGCGGGGAGCTGCTTCATG
>NZ_JBJKEX010000425.1:0-2372 GCF_045505405.1 Hansschlegelia beijingensis
CGATCTAGGTCGACCGGGCGCTGCCGCTCGGAGAACTCGTCGTGCGGCTCTGGGCGCGGGACATCGTCGAGGGACCGACGCTCCTGCGCAGCCACGGCAGCATGGCGCGCCTCCGCTTCGGGGCCGGAGGCGCGAGGATCGAGGCGGGGCTCGGCTTTCCGAGCGTCTACGGCGTCGCGCTTCCGGCGCTTCGGAGGGCCCGGACGGTCCGCCCCGGCGATCCCGAGGCCGCCCGCGTCGAGGCCTGCTTCGCGCTGATCGCGGTGCTGGAGGACACCAACCTCCTGCATCGCGGGGGGTCGGAGGGGCTCCATTTCGCGCGCGAGGCGGCAAGGCGGTTCCTCGCCGAGGGCGGCGTGGTCGGCCCCGGTTGGCGGGAGCGCGCCAGAGCCGTTCACGACAGCTTCGTGGCCTCCAGGCTCAGCCCCGGCGGCTCGGCCGATCTCCTCGCGATGACGCTCTTCGTCGACCTCCAGGAAAGAACGCGCGCATGACCCTCGACGTCATCGTTCTGGCGCTCGCGCCGGTCTTCTTCGTCCTGGGGCTCGGCTACGTCGCCGGCCGGCGCGGCATGGTCGAGAACCATCATGTCGAGTCGCTGAACACGCTCGTGATGAACTTCGCCGTACCGGCGTCTCTGTTCGTCGCGACCGCGTCCGCGAGCAGGAGCCAGATGCTCGCACAGGCGCCGCTGTTCGCGATCCTCGGCGGCGTCATGCTCCTCGTCTACATCGGTTGGTATCTGCTCGCGCGCTTCCTGCTGAAGGCGTCCAGGGCTGAGGGCTCGCTTCAGGCGCTGACGATCGCCTTTCCGAACCTCGCGGGCGTCGGGCTTCCGATCTCGGCCTCCGTTCTCGGCGCGACCGGAACCGTGCCGGTCGCGGTGGCGCTGGCGGCGGGCTCGATCCTGGTCACACCGCTTGCCCTGGTGACGCTCGAAATGGCCTCCGGCAAGGGGGATGAGGCGGGCGCGAGCGCCGCCAGCAGGATCGTGCGGGCGTTCCGGCGCGCGATCACCAAGCCGGTCGTGCTGGCGCCGGCGCTCGGGATCGCCGTCTCCCTGTCGGAGCTTACGCTCGATCCGGTGCTCAAGTCATGCCTGATGCTCATCGGCAACGCCGCCGCCGGCGTCGCGCTCTTCCTCACCGGTCTGGTCCTCTCGGCTCAGACCTTCAGGTTCGATTGGAAGGTCGCGGGCGCGACCGGCGCCGCCGACATCGCCCGGCCCCTGATCGCCGCCGGGATCGTGCTGCTTCTGCCGCTCTCGTCCGACACCGCGAAGATCGCGATCCTGCTCGCCGCCATTCCGTCAGGCTTCTTCGGCATCCTCTTCGCCGTGAACTACCGGCTCGATTCCGCCACCACGGGATCGATGGTGGCCGCCAGCACGGCGTTCAGCGTCATCCCCATGGCGATCGCGATCGCTCTCCTGTTCCCGCATTGAGTGACGCCGCGTGACCCTCGCCATCCTCTGCTCGGGGCAAGGCCCTCAGAATAGCCGGATGTTCTCACTGACGGGCGACGCGCCGGAGGCCGCCGAGCTGTTCGGGCATGCGGCGACCCTTCTGGGCGGGCGCGATCCCCGCGACCTTGTCCGGACCGCGCCCGACGAGGCGATCCACGCCGACCGTCCGGGCCAGATTCTCTGCACGCTTCAGGCGCTCGCCGCAGCCGCGGCTCTGCGCGGGACTTTCCCGCCGAGGCTCGTCATCGCCGGATACAGCGTCGGCGAGGTCGCCGCCTGGGGCGTGGCCGGTGCGTTCACCCCCGCGGACACGCTGGACCTCATCGCGCGCCGCGCCGAGGCGATGGACGCTGCGTCCTCGCCCGGAGAGGGCATGCTCTTCGTGCGGGGTCTCCCTCGCGCCACGCTCCAAGAGCTTTGCGGGCGCCATGATGCGGCGATCGCCATCGTCAACCCCGGAGACGCCTTCGTCGTCGGCGGCGACGGTCCGCAGCTCAAGGCGCTCGGCAAGGAAGCCGTCTCCGCCGCGCGAACGCACGTGATCACGCTGCCGGTTCGAGTGGCGTCGCATACGCCCCGCCTGGCGGCGGCCTCGGTCGCGTTCCGCGAGATCCTGCGACCGCTGCCGGTGACGCTGCCCGGGCCGGGACGCGTGCGACTGCTCAGCGGGATCGACGGCGCTCCGGTCCTTGCGGCGGAGCCCGGCCTCGACAAGCTGGCCGCACAGATTTCGCAGACGGTTCGGTGGAGCGACTGCCTGCAGGCCTGCGTGGAAGCTGGCGCGACGGCCTTCCTTGAGCTCGGGCCGGGAGCCGGGCTGGCCAGGATGGCGGCCGGCGCCTTCCCCGACGTCCCCGCTCGCCCGCCAGGGTGCGGAACTCGTCCAGCGAGCGAGCGGGGACGTCGG
>NZ_JBJKEX010000426.1:0-2354 GCF_045505405.1 Hansschlegelia beijingensis
CGGCAAGAGCTTCTTCGCGCGGCTGTTCGGCGGCGGCGACGAGGGCGACGAGGCGGAGGCGACGCCGACGAACAGCCGCGCGAAGAAGCTCTTGCCGCCGCCGCCCGAGGCGCTGGAGGCGTAGGCGGTGTCGACCGAAACAGAGCCGCGCGACTTCAGCTCAGCCATCGCGACCTGGTAGCCGGGCAGCGGCTTGCCGTCAGCCGGCACATGAACGGTCTTGCCGTTCGGGAACAGCTTGGCGAGCTGGGTGCGGGTCAGGCGCGGCCAGGCGCGCACATTGCCGGCGTCCAGATGGACGAAGGGGCGGCCCGAGGTGGGATAGAAGCCGACGCCGCCGGCCTGGAGCCGGACGCCGGCCTCGCGGACGGAGGATACCGGCACGCCCGTGATGTAGAAATCCATCGCGCGGCCGAGCATGTGCTGGCTGAACTTGGCGACGCCGCGGCTATGCGCGCGAAGATAGGCGTTGGTCTCGGGGCTGCGATACGCAGAGACGATGTTGATCATCGCGCCGCGCCCGACCTGCCGGTGGACTTCCCAGACAATGTCGAACAGCCGCGGCTCCATCCGCGTCTGCTTGTCGTTGCGCCAGTCGCGCAGGAAGTAACTTAGCTTCTTCAGGCCGTCCGCGTCGTAGCGGCCGTTCCTCTTGAACGTCACCGTGACGGAGTCGCCGCGATGCGTGTGATAGAGCGTCAGGGTTCGCGTGTCGCCATTGGCGACAGCGTCCTGGGTCGCCTCTGAGCCCAGCAGCAGCGCGAGGGCTCCGAGGAGGACGGCTCCGGCGCGGCGCGAAGAAAAGCGCCAGCGCGGACGTCGCGACGAATGGTTGTCCAGCAATGATCCGTCCTGACCTGAGAGATCGCCCGGGTCTCGCCAACGCGACGCGCCGACGAGCCGATTGATCAACAAAGTCTCAGCGGAGGTGGTTAATGTACGGTGACTGACCGCGCAGAAAGCTACCCCCGAACCCCCCGAACAGTGACTTGGTAGCCTCGCCTTTTGGCAAAAGCCAGTCCGAAATCTGCCGAGGGATGCAAAAAGGAGATAGCGTTCTCCTTTTCGCCATATTTGGACGGGGCGTCAGTACCGCGAATCACCGAACAGTCGGGAAAGCCAGTTGGGGGCGCTCGGCCGTGTCTGGGGCGGCGGAACGGCCGCCGCCGCCTGGGCCTCAGGAGCGGGTTTCGGCTTGGCGCGCACGATCTTCGGGAGCGCCGGAGGCGGCGCCGGGCGCGGACGCGACAGCTGCTCGCCGCGCAGCGCAGCCGCCATGCGGCCGTCCAGATCATAGATGTCCTTGCGCCGCTCCAGCGCCCCGTCGCCATTCACCCAGGCGGTGAAATAGGCGAGATGCACCGGCACGGGCTCGGAGACCGCCAGGCCGCGCTCCTTGCCGCCGATCATCTTCTTGAGCCTGTCGCCCGAGAGACCCTGGTCGCCCGACAGGGCGTCGGCGAACTCCAGCGGCTTGTCGACCCGGACGCAGCCATGGCTCAGCGCGCGGTAGTCGTTGCCGAACAGCTTGCGGCTCGACGTGTCGTGCAGATAGACGGCGAACCGGTTCTGGAACTGGAACTTGATGTGGCCGAGCGCATTGCGCTCGCCCGGCGGCTGGCGGATGCGCAGCTTGTGCGCCTTCACGTCGGCCCAGTTGACCTCGGACGGCGGCACCACGCGGCCCTTGCTGTCGACCACCTCGAAGCCGCGCAGCGATCCCTGCGAGAGCTCCGCGAGGGCGATCGAGACAGGGACGTTCCAGTACGGGTTGACGACGATGTTGTTGATCGCGCTCGTCAGCACCGGCGTCTGGTTGCTCGGCTTGCCGATGATCACGCGCGTCTCGTAGGTGTCCTGCCCGTCCTTGACGACGCGCAGGCGGTAGGCCGGCAGGTCCACGAAGACGTGCCGCGCGCCGAGGTCGCGCGGCATCCAGCGCCAGCGCTCCATGTTGATCGCGATCAGCTCGGCCTCGTCCCGGCGCTCGAAGCCGCCGTTGAGCGCGCCGATCGTCTGGCGGCCGACCACGCCCGAGGACTCGATCTTCTTGTCGAGCTGGAAGTTGACCACGGCGGCGGCGAGAGCGTCGTCATAGACGTAGTCGTCATCGGCGCCCAGGAGGCCGAGGCGCTTGCGCAGCGCCGGAACCCGCGGGTCCTCGTCGCCCGGCCGCAGCAGCTTGCCGAACGGGATCTCGGGCCGGTCCGCCTGCTCGTTCTGCGCCGCGCGCGCCTCCTTGAGCAGCTTGCGCAGCGCCTGGAACTGCGGCAGCGGCGGATTGAAGGCGTCGAGCACGGCGGAGACGTCGCCGCTAGGAGCGGGCGGTCGGCGTCGACGTCGTCAGGTCGGTC
>NZ_JBJKEX010000042.1:0-16862 GCF_045505405.1 Hansschlegelia beijingensis
ACTTGGTTTCGCAACGTCTTCGGGGACAGTGAAATGAACAAAGCCTCGAGCACGCGGCGGGTCTCCAGCAGCCGGAGCTGCGCCTTGAGGTTGATCTCCGACACCAGGATGCCGCGGCGCGGCGCGACGATCACGAGACCGTCGCGGGCGAGCCGCTGCAGCGCCTCCCGGATCGGGGTCCGGCCGAAGCCGAGCCGCTGGGCGAGCGCCATTTCGCTGAGGAACGCGCCAGGCGGAAGCTGAAGCGTGCAGATCAATTCCTCGAGCGCCACATAGGCGCGCTCGGTCAGCGTCCGCTCCTCCGCCGGCGGGGCGCCGGGGGCAGGCTCCCCGGAGGCCGGACGCGAGCGCGAACGGGCGGTGGACGCGCTCATGAACGCCTCGACTCGAAGGCAGGCTCGGACCTGAGTATCCGCATCCTCCGTGGCTTAGCACGCGCGGATGGTCCGACAAAAGGCGACCGGCGCAGCTTGGAAGACTACTAATATATCAGTTGCATCTCTGATGGGCCACGACTAGCCTCCCGGCTAAGAAGGCCTAAAGGCCGAAGGTTTCGGCGCATCCCCGGGGGAGGAAATATGACCGATGTAACGCTGCCTTCCGGCGGCGCGGCCGCCGCAGGGGCGTCGTCCGCGACGACCGCCAGCGACGTGATGATCGCGGCCCGCCTCGATCGCCTGCCGATGACCGGCTACCAGAAGCTCATCTTCGGCATCATCGCCACCGCCTGGTTCTTCGATTCGATCGACCTGGGCTCGCTGACCTTCCTCCTCGGCTCGATCCGCACCGAGTTCGGCCTCACTCCCGCGCAGGCCGGCTTCCTGTCGTCGATGAGCTTCCTCGGCATGTTCCTCGGGGCGGCGATCTCCGGCATGGCGGCGGACAAGATCGGCCGCAAGCTGGTCTTCCAGATCTCGATGATCTTCTGGGGCCTCGGCAGCGTGTGGTGCTACTACGCGCCGGACGCGACGACGCTCGGCTACGCCCGCCTGCTGCTCGGCTTCGGCATGGGCATGGAGTTCCCGGTCGCGCTCGCGATCGTCTCCGAGTTCGTGCCGACCAAGAAGCGCGGCCGCTACCTCGCGATCCTCGAGGGCTTCTGGCCGCTCGGCTTCATCGCCGCGGGCCTGCTCAGCTGGTACTTCCTCACGCACTTCACCTGGCGCGAGATGTTCCTGGCGCAGGCGATCCCCGCCCTGTTCCTGTTCGTCGTCCGCTTCTTCGTGCCGGAGAGCCCGCGCTGGCTCGCCGATCAGGGCCGCTCGGCGGAAGCCGAGAAGGTGATGGCGGAAATCGAGACCAAGGTGCTCCAGCGGCTGCCCGCCGGCGCGAAGCTCGACGAGCCGAAGCCGCTGCCGGCGGTCGCGCGCGGCGAGCGTCGCTTCTCCTTCATGGAGCTCTGGCAGGGCGAGTACGCCAAGCGCACGGTGATGATCTGGCTGGTCTGGTTCTTCGCGCTGCTCGGCTTCTACGGCCTGACCACCTGGCTCGGCGCGCTTCTGCAGGCGCAGGGCTACACCAACACCAAGTCCACCGAATACGTCGTGCTGATCGCGCTCGCCGGCATTCCGGGCTTCATCACGGCGGCCTGGCTGGTCGACGCCTGGGGCCGCAAGGGCACCTGCGCGCTGATGCTGATCGGCTCCGCGATCGCGGCCTACGCCTATGGCAACGCGCCGAACTTCACGATGCTGATCGTGTTCGGCCTGATCATGCAGTTCTTCCTGTTCGGCATGTGGTCGACGCTCTACGCCTACACGCCGGAGCTCTACCCGACCCGGTCGCGCGCCACCGGCGCCGGCTGCGCCTCTGCGGTCGGCCGCATCGGTTCGCTGATCGGCCCGGCGCTGATCGGCGTGGTGCTGCCGAACCTCGGCAATGGCGGCGTCTTCGCCCTCGGCGCGGGCTCCTTCGTGATCGCCGCCATCGCGGTGCTGACGCTCGGGGTGGAGACGAAGGGTCGATCCCTGGAGGAAATATCCTCCTGAACGACGCCTTCGGGCGCGCCTGACAGACTTTCGCGCGCGGCGTTCATCGCCGCGCGCGATGCTACTGGCCGGGACCGGCCTGATCGTCCGGTTCGCCGCGCCAGTTCTCCGCCTTGGGCTTGTCGCCGCCCGCGGCGGGCTTCTCCACGGGCCGCCCGTCGCTCTCCGGCGTGGCGCCCTGGTCGGCCGCCCCCGCGCCGGGCTTCCGGCGGTCCCCGTCCGCGGGGTGTGTCTCTCGGTTCTCCGAGCCGCCTTCTGCGGTGAAATCGTCGCTCATCGATCGCCTCCCTGCAGCGAAGCGCCGGCCTTCCGGCGTCTGTGCGAGGCCTCCGCTGCTCTCTCCTCAAAGGGCGAGCGGCGCTTAAGTTCCCATCCTGCGACTCTTGTCGGCCCCGCTCACGGGCGACGTCGTGCGTCGTCGAGAGACGAGCGCGGGTCGCTCGCGGGAGTTTTTTTCTCCATTCGCTCAAACGACACGGAACAAGGACGAGGTCCGGAGTCTTTCCGCGCTCAAAGAAGAAGCTGGGAGACGGCCGATGCCCTACAACGTGATCATGGACCTCGAGGGCCGGTCCGAAATCATCTTCTGCGAAAGCGCCAGGGAGGCGAGCTTTCGCATGAGGCTGTTGGCTTCAAAGGGCGTCTGTCAGGTGCGGGCGATGTCCACCGAGGGCATCGTCGTGCCGCTCGACCGGCTCGAGAGGATCGCCCGCGGCGAGAGCGCCGATTCCGTCGGCGGAAAGCCCGCGCCGGGCGCCAAGCCGTCCGCCTCCGCCGCCTGACGAGCTTCAGGCCGGCACGACGCGGCGGCGCTTTGCGTCACACGCCGACACGGCGCATGACGGCGATCCGCACGAGGTCCTGCAGCGTGCCTGCCCGGAGCTTGTCCTTCAGGTTCGAGCAGGTGTTGGCGACTGTCTTGTAGCTGACGCCGAGTTCGTCCGCGATCTGGCCATAGGCCTTGCCCTGGCCCAGCAGGGCGAGGGTCTGGAGCTCACGCCCCGTGAGGTTCGCGGGATCCCGCTGGGCGCGGCTGCCGAGCAGCGCCACCTGCATCGCCATGTCATGGCCGATATAGGGCTTGCGCTGGCGGACCTTCTCGACCGCTTCCAGGAACGTCGCGGGGGGAATGTCCTTGGGCACGAATCCCGTGGCGCCCGCCTTGAGGGCGCGGCTGGCGATGACCGGGTCGCTGTGCATGCTGAAGACCAGCAGCGGCGTCTCGGCGTCATGCAGCCTGAGGCGCCGGATGAAGGACAGCCCGGCGAGCCCCCTGCCGCCGATCGACAGGTCGACCACGATCAATTCGGGGCTGCTGCGGCGGTACATCCGGAAGCCCTCGAGCGGGGTCGTCGCCTCCAGCACCTCCGCGAATCCGGACTCCAGCAACATGCGCCGGCACCCTTCCAGCACGATCGGGTGGTCGTCGATGATCAGGGCGCGCTTCAACGGAGCGTCTCCTCCGCGCCGGAAAGCGGGATGAAGATCTCCAGCGCCGCGCCGGCCGGGACGGAGCGCAGCCGGAAGCGGCCGCGCAGCGCCTGGATGCGCTCCGCCAGCCCGAGCAGGCCGAAGCCGGATGTCGTCTCCGCGGGGACGCCCACGCCGTCATCGATCACCTGTATGGCGAGCTCCGCGCGGCCATTGACGACCTGCTCCTCGACCCGGACCTCGATCGTCGTGCACACGGCGTGCTTCAGCGCGTTGGTGATCCCCTCCTGCACGGCGCGATAGACGGTGAGGTCCATGACCGGGCCGTAGCCGGTCCTGAGCTCCGCCGTCAGGAGCGCGAACTGATGGTCCGGATGGCGCCTCTCGAACTCGGCCACGAGTCCGCTCAGGACCTCTCCCAGCGGGGCCTCGCCCAGCGCGATCGGCTTCAGGCGGCGCAGCAGATGCCGGTTGAGGCTCTGCAGGCGGTTGGAGATGTCGATCGCGGTCGCGAGCCGCTCCTGCGCCGGAGCCGCGAGGCCTCCGCTTTCGGAAAGGCCGCTCTTGAGGAGACCCAGATTGGCCTGCAGTCCGAACAGGCAGGGGCCCAGCTCGTCATGGAGCTCGGCCGCGATCTGTCGGCGTTCGTCGTCCTGCAGGAAGACCATCCTGTGTGAAAGCCGCGCGTTGCGGTCGCGTTCCTCGCCGAGGGCGACCGCCAGCGCGTTGAAACGCTCAACCAGCACCGCGAGTTCCTGGACATGCGGGATGGGCAGCGGCTGATCGGATCCGCCGCGCTCCAGCGCTGCAAGGCCCTGCCCGAGCGCCCCAAGCGGGGAGAGGATGCGGCGAAGAAGCAGGGCGAACGCGGCAAGGCCCAGAATGTTGAAGGCCGCCAGCAGCGCCGCCAGGCTCGTCATGTCCTCCCAGACTTCCGCGATCTCGTCGGCCGGCTCACCCTGGATCGCCACCATGCCCCGGAGTTCGCCGTCCGCCACGACGGGGATCTCCTGACGGTCCAGCGGGCTTTCGATCAGGTGGGCGAACCAGGGCGGCGCGGGCGAGAAGGCCGAGGGCCGCATCGGCTCGCGCGACGACACCAGAGAGCCGTCAGGCCGGTGCACGGAGATGCGGACGTGACGGACGCCCGGCAGATCGAACTGAAGCCCGGAGATGTCGTCCGGCGAGGAGCGCTGGAAGCTCGCGATCGTCTCCCGCACGAGCGGCTCGGCCATCTCGAGCGAAGCCCCGACCTCGACGCGCGTGGCCTCACGCGCGTTGAGGATGACGACGACGGCCGAAGCCAGGCAGCAGCAGGCGTCGATCGCCATGACGGCGAGCAGGATCTGCCGCCGGAGCGTCTGGCGGAACCGTGGGGTCGCCGTCGTCTCCTGGCCCCGCCGCCTCGCCGCCGTCGGCGCCGCCTCGGCGAGACTCATGTCCGGCCGCCTTCCGGCCGCGGGTCCCGGGCGGAAGCCGGAGCCAGGTCTCTCTCCCGCGACCGGCCGAGGAAACGCTGTCCGGCCACGCGGCCGCGCTCGCCGGATTTCCGGATCGTCTCCTCAGCCTGGGCGGCGCGACGGGCGGACATCTGAGGGTCTCCGGAAAGGGGCGCGGGCGCGCGCGCTTCTGAGCCAGCTTGCGTGTTCCCGCGCCTGGCCTGCAAGTCATTCAACGAGCGACGGGTCCGCGAGGCGCAGGCGACGGTCCTTTGCGCCGGGGACGGACGCTCCATCCCCAGCAATATCCGGTCACGCCTCGCGGCCGGGGGCGCCCTGGGCGCGGGCATGGCCCTGCTGGGGCGCGCCATCACAGGCCGTTCAATAATGCGGCGGCGGGCGGTCCACAGGCGGCAGCGCCCCTGCGGCGTCCTCGAGCCGTTCGCCGATCTCCGCCACCTGGCGTCGCAGCGTCTCGATCGTTCCCCACTGGGCGGTGATGGTCTGATTCAGCGCCTCGATCGCCTCGTCCTGGTAGGCGACGCGCGTCTCGAGCCTGTCGAGACGCTCGGCGAGTTCGTTCGTGGTCGTGCTCATGTCGTTCCCCGCCTCACGGTCCCCGCGGTCCTAGCGCCGGGACTGAGGCTCAGTCCAGCGGGGGGCGTTTTGCCGGAAGGCGCCGTCATGCGGGGGCTGCGCCGCAAGGCTCCGATCACGGCCGATCACAGAATTTCACGAAATCGTGAGTGCATAGAGAGATAGACGCCGCCCTCACTCTTTAGTCTGGGTGGCCAGTTCTTCTATCGATCACTAACGACAAGTCATCGTGGCGAGATTGCAGTGCAACAAGGAGTCGAGGTCGGGTGCGGGATGATCAAGGTAGCCGGAGCCCCTTGGCGGGACGTGTATCGGCGAACCGGAAACCGCGGGCCGACGATGTCTGTTGCAGTGCAATGAGCCGCGCTTCGCAGTGGAGCAGGGCGCCACGCGGCGTCTGCTCTTCCTACCTCTCGATTTCGTGATCCAAAGCCCCTCTATCGCGATAGGCCAGTGGGATGCCAGACTTTTGCATGCCAGTCATGCGCCAAGCGGTTGACTCCGTAAGCGGCAGCTACTTGGCGGACTTCCACAACGGGCCGAAGAGCCCAAACGGGGCAGGGAAACACCAGTGACAGCAATTTCAGCGACATCGCCACAGCCAGCGATCTCGGATTCAAAGCGTTGGCTCCAGCTCCTCGTCGGCGTGGTCTGCATGGTCGCCACGGCGAACATCCAGTACGCCTGGACGCTGTTCGTGCCGGAAATCCAGCAGACCTACGGCTGGGACCGCGCCTCGATCCAGATCGCCTTCACGATCTTCGTGCTGGTGCAGACCTGGCTCACCCCGATTGAGGGCTACTTCATCGACAAGTACGGCCCGCGCGTCATGGTCGCGTTCGGCGCCGTGTTCATGGGCCTGTCCTGGGTCGTGAACTCCCAGGCGACCTCGCTGATGGGCTTCTATTTCGGCGCGGCCGTTGGCGGCATCGGCGTGGGCTGCATCTACGCGACCTGCATCAACAACGCGCTCAAGTGGTTCCCTGATCGCCGCGGCCTCGCGGTCGGCCTGACCGCCGGCGGCTACGGCATGGGCTCGGCCGCCACCATCCTGCCGATTGCGGCGATGATCGAGTCGAGCGGCTTCCAGTCGACCTTCCTGTTCTTCGGCATCCTGCAGGGCTCGCTCGCCTTCCTGGCGGCGCTGTTCCTCCGCTCGCCGCAGGCCGGCGAGGTCAAGGCCTCCGACAAGCTCGCGCAGTCGCGCCGCGACTACACGCTCACCGAAGCGCTGCGCACCAAGCTGTTCTGGCTGATGTTCTTCATGTTCATCTGCGTCGTGACCGGCGGCATGATGGCGGTCGCCCAGCTCGGCGTCATCGCGCAGGACCTCGGCGTCAAGAACTACTCGGTGAACCTGTACTTCTTCACCATGGCCGCCCTGCCGCTCGCCCTGATGCTCGACCGCATCATGAACGGCGTCTCGCGTCCGCTGTTCGGCTGGATCTCGGACAACATCGGCCGCGAGAAGACGATGGTCATCGCCTTCACGCTCGAAGGCTTCGGCATCATCGCGCTCGGCTACTTCGGCCATAACCCCTACGCCTTCCTGATCCTGTCCGGCGTGGTGTTCCTGGCCTGGGGCGAGGTCTACTCGCTGTTCTCGGCGCTCGCCGGCGACGCCTTCGGCACCAAGCACATCGGCAAGATCTACGGCGTGCTGTACTGCGCCAAGGGCATCGGCGCGCTGTTCGTCCCCGTCGGCAACCTGCTGATGGAGGCGACCGGCACCTGGGCGACCGTGCTCTACACCGTCGCTTCGATGGACCTGCTCGCCGCCTTCCTCGCGATCGTCGTCCTTCGGCCGGTGCTCGCCGAGCATGTCCGCCGGTCCACCGTGGCGCCCTCTCCGTCGGCTCCCGCCGCGGACGTCAACCCGGCGCTCGCCCGCGCCTGACGCGAACTACCCCGCCCTGCTTCCGCGGAAGCAGGGCCACCTCGCGGGCTTCCTCGGAAGCCCGCCTTTTCCGCTGGAGCGGTTTCGCCCCAGCGGAAGGCCTCCCGCAGATCGCCGTGTGAGCGGAGAGCAGGGAGGCGCGGCGGACGCCGCCAGGCCCGTCCCTACGCTTCGCTGACCTCGACGCGCCAGGCCGAAACACGGCCGCCGTCGGAGATCAGGCGCTGGGCGCCGAGCGCCCCCGGATCCAGCGCCGCCTGCTTCCTCTTCAGAAAAATCGTCTCGCTCTCCTGCATGTGACGGCCCGCGCCCGCGTGTGCGCGCGTCCGGCGGATTGGCGCCGCCAAAGGACGATCCCACCTCTCGGAACGAGCCTGATCGCTCGCGAGTTGGCATCGGAGACGGTGGCGCCGAACCGGGTAAGCCCCGCGCGACGCGGCGATCGTCTCGGGGTCGTTCCGACCCCTCGAAATGGAGGTCAGAAATGGATGTTCCGCTGGAAATCGCCTTCAAGAATCTCCAGACGTCGGAGGCTCTTGAACAGCTGATCCGCGACCGCGTGGCGCGCCTCGAGCAGAGCCACCCGCGCCTCATGAGCTGCCGCGTGGTGGTCGAGACGCCCTATCGTTCGGCTGCGGGCGGCAAGCAGCCGCTCGGCATCACGATCGAGGTGACGCTTCCGGGGACCGGAAGCATCGTCGCGAGCGACAGCCAGGAACGCCGGGACTCCAAGGGAGACGAGACGGCCTTCGTGACGCGCGCTTTCAAGCGGCTCGAGCGGCAGCTGGAGGACGAGACGCAGATCCGGCGCGGCGAGGTCAAGACTCATGGCTCGGAAGGCTCCGTCGGGCGGGTCGTGCGCCTGTTCCCGGAGCAGAACTACGGGTTCATCGAATATCCGGGTTCGCCCGACCTCTATTTCACCCGGAACGCCGTGAGCGGCGACGCCTATGACCAGCTGAAGATCGGCGAGATGGTGCTGGTGACCATCGCCACCGGTGAGGGCCCGATGGGGCCGCAGGCGAGCTCCGTTCGCCCCGTCGGCGACATGGCCCCGGCGTCCTGAGGGCGGCCGCGCGAGACGCGTGACGGTTCAGGACGCGCAGGCGCACACGGTGTCGTAGCGCCTGCCGACATAGACCAGACCCTCGGTCGGCGCTCCGTCGCCGACCGAGACGACCTCGCAGAACAGCACCGCATGGGTGCCGACCTCGACGACGCTCGAGACCCGGCAGTCGAACGAGGCGAGCGCCCCCGCGAGCACCGGAGCGCCGGTGCTCGCCCGCGACCATTGGGCGGCCGCGAAGCGCTCGTCCACCGGCGTCTTTCCTCCGAAAAGGCCCGACAGAGTCTTGTGCTCGGGCGCGAGCGTGTTGACGCACAGCACGCCATTGGCGCGGAACGCCTCGCCCACCGAGCTGTCGCGCCGCACGCAGACGAGCAACGTGGGCGGCTCGTCGGTGACGCTGCAGACCGCCGTCGCCGTGAACCCGGCGCGCCCGGCCGGGCCGTCCGTGGTGACGACGTTCACGGCCGCGGCGAGGTTGGCCATGGCGTCCCGGTAGCGTTGCTTCGTGAGCGGGGCTTCGGCGTCGAGCTCGGCCATGGCGCGCTCCTGTCCCACCGGCCCGTCAGAATTCCAGAAGGTTGTCGCGCAGCTTCTCGTGCGCATAGGAGGTGCGCGCGAGGCCGCGCTTCTGCAGCGCGGGAACCAGGCCGTCGGCGATCTCGGTGATGAAGCGCCGGCTGACCCTGAGCACCGGCGTCGTGATCAGGAACCCGTCGCCCCCGACCTCCTCCATGATCTCGCCCATCCGGTCGGCGACCGTGTCCGGCGTGCCCACCAGCTCCACCGAAGACACCAGCCCGCCGCCGCCGTCATAGACGAGCTCGCGCAGCGTCTTGCCGCTGCCCCACTGCTGGAACTTGTCGAGCGTGCCGGACTCGCCATTGGTGACGAGCTTCTCCGGCAGCGGCTTGTCGAGGTCGTATTTGGCGAAGTCGATCTCGGTGATCGCGGCGAGCGAGGCGAGCGTGTCGACGATGAAGTGCTCTGAGCTCAGCATCCGCTCATATTTCGCCCGCGCCTCGGCGTCGGTCTCGCCAAGCGTCGGGGTGACGCAGAACATCACCTTGATGGAGTCGGGGTCCCGGCCGGCCTTTTCGGCGCGGGCGCGGATGTCCTCGCGGAAACGCTTCATGTCCGCGACGCCGCTCGCGACCGAGATGATCGAGTCCGCGTGCTGGGCGGCGAAGTCGCGGCCCTTGGGCGAGGCGCCGGCCTGCACGTAGAGCGGCCTGCGCTGGGGTGAGGGCACCGTGTTCAGCGGCCCGCGCACCTTGTAGTACTTGCCCTCGAAATCGACGGTGTGGACCTTGGTCTCGTCGGCGTAGACGCCGGCGTCGCGGTCGAGCACCACCGCGTCCGGCTCCCAGCTTTCGAACAGCTTGCCGACGACCTCCATATATTCGTCGGCCATCTCGTAGCGCTGGTCGCGCGGCGGCAGCCGGTCCATGCCGAAATTCTTCGCCATGAGGTCCTCGGCGCTGGTCACGATGTTCCAGCCGAAGCGGCCCTTGGTGAGGCTGTCGATGGTCGAGCACAGCCGCGCGAGCAGGAAGGGCGGGTAGGCCATGGTCGACATGGTGGCGATCACGCCGAGCCGCGACGTCGCCATGCCCATCGCGACCGCGAGCGGCGCCGGGTCGTGCTTGGGGACCATCATGCCGTGGTTGAGCGAAGCCTTGGAGGAGCCGCCATAGGTCTGCGGCACCATCAGCTTGTCCTCGATCATGATGTAGTCGAAGCAGGCGCGCTCGAGCGTCCGTGCCATCTCGACATAGAACTGGCCGTCCCAGGGCGAGCCGCCCTGGCCGAAGGGCTCCCGCCACTCGTCGGGCGTAAAGTTCATGAACCAGGCGAGATGGAAGCGCTTGTCGGCCATCGATCTTGCTCCGTCGCGTTCCCGACCTGGCCTCGCCCGGGCAGGCGCGTCAGGGGGTGACACACTATTGAACGCGTGTTCAATATGGCTGATGACAAGCTGTTTGTGCAGCGCAAAAGATAGGCGCCGGAAATGCCGAAAAGGCCGGAATCCGCAGGAGGGGCGCCCACGGCGCAGGCGTCAGCTGGACAGCCGGCGGGCGCCGTTCCGCCTCCGCGCACGCGCGCTCCCCGCCGCAGGCTGGCGCCGGAGACGCGTTCAGACCTGATCCTGGACGAGGCGCTGAGACTGTTCGCCGAGCGCCACCACAGCAATGTCACCATGCGGGACATCGCTTCCGCCTGCGGGGTCAAGGCGGGCCTGATCTACTACTACTTCACCAACAAGGAGGAGCTGTTCGGCCGCGCCCTCGCGCATGCGATCGATCAGCTGGACGCCGGCTATGCGGCTCTGCGCAAGACCGTCTCCGATCCGAGATCCGAGCTGATGGCCTGGCTCGACATGCATGTCCTGATCGCCCCCACCCTCGCGCGGATGACGAAGCTGATGGCCGACTACGCCGCCTCGGCGAAGCAGGACGCGCAGGTGGGGGAGCTCATCCGCGGCTTCTACGACCGCGAGCAGGCGCTGCTCGAGGACTGCATCGCGCGCGGGATCGCGGCGGGCCTGTTCGGGGAGGTGGACGTGGCGAAGACCGCGCGCGTCATCAGTCTTCAGCTCGACGGCATTTTCTACGCCACCGGCAGCCGCGGCGACGACAGGGTGGCGGCGGACATCGAGGATCTGCGGTCGCTGGCCGAACCGGCAGAGGGGCCGCAACTCGCCCGGCTGGCGGCTGTCGCCGGACGGCTGGGACTTGCGATCGCCACCGGCTTCGCCGAGCGCGCCGGCGACCGGCTCTACAATTCGGCGGTCTTCCTCTCGCCTGAGGGCTGGAGCCGGATCCACCGCAAGCGCTTCCTGTACGGCGATTACGAGAAGGCGCTGTTCACGCCCGCCGACGGGCTGTCCGAGCCGTTCCGTTTCGAGGGCGCGACCATCGGCATGCGGGTGTGCTTCGACGTCGAGTTTCCCGAAACGGTGCGCCCGCTCGCGCTCGCCGGCGCGGATCTCGTGCTGACGCCGACCGCGCTGCCCGCGAGCGCCGCGTCGGATTTCATCGCGCGCACGCTGATCCCCGCGAGGGCGTTCGAGAACGCGCTCACGCTGATCTATGCGGATCACGCGGGCCGGGACACGGCCTTCTCCTATGCGGGGCAGAGCGTGATCGCGCTGGCTGACGGCCGCGAAGGCGCGCGTGCGCCGTCCGACGGGGAGGCCCTGCTCGTGGCCACGATCGACCCCACGACCGCGCCCCGCGCGCGGGCCGAAAACGACTATCTCGGCGAGCTGAGGGCGGCGGCGCCTCGCTGATCCGCCCGCTCCCTCTGCATCAGCGTCTCACCGTCCATCGCATCCGAGCGCGCAAGGCCCCTACGGCGAGCGGGTCAGGTCTGCGCGCGCTCTCTTGAAGGGCGATCAGAAAAATGCATATGTGAAACGGAGAAGTACAAGTACAACAAAATAATTTTGTGAATAGGAAGCGCCGGTCGCGCAGCGGTCGTCAGGAGCCTGCATGTCAGCCTCAGAATTTCCCGGTCCGGGGCTCTCCCCCGACCAGTGGGAGCACATCCAGTCTCTCGCGAAGGCGATCAGCCCCGAGCAGGCGCTTTGGCTCAGCGGCTATTTCGCCGGCGTGCGGGACGCCGAACGGCGGGAGGCGGGGCGGCCGGCGCTTGCGCCGGACATCCCGGTCGGTCGCCCTGCGGCCCCGGCGGAAGCCGACCAGCGGCGGCTCACCATTCTGTTCGGCAGCGAGACGGGCAACAGCCGGGCGCTGGCTCAGACGCTCTCCGAGGCCGCCCGTCAGGCCGGCCGCCAGCCGACGGTGGTCGACATCGCCGACTACAAGGCCCGTCAGCTCCGCGACGAGCAGGACCTGCTGATCGTCGTCAGCACCTATGGCGAGGGCGACCCGCCGCAGGGCGCGGCGGATTTCTTCGAGTTCCTCGACAGCCGCAAGGCGCCGAAGCTGCCGGATCTGCGCTTCGCCGTGCTGGCGCTCGGCGACTCCACCTATGAGCGCTACTGCGAGGCGGGAAAGCGGCTCGACCGGCGCTTCGAGGAGCTCGGCGCGGTCCGCCTGCGGCCGCGGGTCGACTGCGACGTGGACTACGACGAGCCGGCGGCCGCCTGGACGGCGGACGTGGTCGCGAAGATCGCGAAGGACGGCGCGGCCGCGACGGTTGACGCGCAGCGCGTCGCCGGAACGGCGCCCACGCCGGCGCACTATGACAAGCGCAATCCCTTCCCGGCGAGGGTTCTGGAGAATCTCACGCTGACCGGCCGCGGCTCCACCAAGGAGACGCGCCACATCGAGTTCTCGCTCGAAGGCTCGGGCCTGGTCTATGAGCCGGGCGACGCGCTCGGCGTCGCCCCGAAGAACGATCCGCGGCTGGTCGAGAGCCTTCTGGGCGCGCTCAGGCTGAGCCCGTCCGCGCCTGTCGAGATCAAGGGACGCGCGTCGACGTTCGCCGAGGCGATCGAGCGCGATTTCGAGATCTCGGCGGTCACGCCGCGTTTCATCGAGCACTGGGCCGAACTGTCCGGGGCCGAGCAGCTCAGGCGGCTGCTGGGCGAGGATGCGGCGGCCGAGCGGTCCGCCTTCCTGCGCCAGAACCACGTGATCGACATCGTCCGCGCCTATCCGGTCGCGGGGCTCGAGGCGCAGATGCTGGTCGCCGGCTTGCGGCCCCTGCAGCCGCGGCTCTACTCGATCGCCTCCAGCCTCGCCGCCGCGCCCGAGGAGGCTCACCTGACCGTCTCCACGGTCCGCTACGAACTCAACGGGGAGCCACGCTCCGGCGTCGCGTCGGGCCATCTGGCCGCCCGCGCCGAGCCGGACGCGACGCTGCCGGTCTACGTTCAGTCCAACCCGCATTTCCGCCTGCCGGCGGACGATCGGCCGGTCATCATGATCGGCGCCGGCACCGGGGTCGCGCCCTATCGCGCCTTCCTGCAGGAGCGCGAGGCGCGGGGCGCCGAGGGCCGGAACTGGCTGTTCTTCGGCGAGCGCAACTTCCGCAGCGACTTCCTCTATCAGACCGAGTGGCAGGGCTGGCTGAAGCAGAAGCTGCTGACCCGGATGGACGTCGCGTTCTCGCGCGACCGCGCCGCGAAGGTCTATGTGCAGGACAAGCTCCGCAAGCAGGGCAGGGACGTGTTCGCCTGGCTCGAGGAAGGCGCGCATGTCTATGTCTGCGGCGACGCGGCTCACCTCGCGCCCGATGTTCACGAGACCCTGATCGGCGTGGCGCAGGAGCAGGGCGGGCTCGCGCGGGAAGCCGCGGAGGAGTATGTCCGCAATCTCCAGCGTGACCACCGCTACCAGCGAGACGTCTACTGAGCTCCGACATGACAGAGACCAGCCAGCCGGCGCTCGACCGCAGCCGCGACATCTCGCAGCCGCTCGACCGGTTGGGACCGGACGAGACACTGAAGGCGAACAGCGACCAGCTGCGCGGCACGATCGCGCTCGGCCTGCTGGACGAGATCACCGGCAGCGTCACGCCCGAAGACAACAAGCTGATGAAGTTCCACGGCATCTACATGCAGGATGACCGTGACATCCGCGACGAGCGCCGGCGGCAGAAGCTGGAGCCCGCCTACACCTTCATGATCCGGGTCCGGATGCCGGGCGGCGTCTGCTCTCCGGCGCAGTGGCTGAAGCTCGACGAACTCGCCCGTGCCTATGGCGGCGACACCATTCGGCTGACGACGCGCCAGACGGTGCAGTTCCATTGGGTTCTGAAGGAGAATCTCAGGCCGACCATCCAGAAGCTCCATGAGGCGCTGCTGGATTCGATCGCGGCGTGCGGCGACGTCCCGCGCGGCGTGATGTGCTCGGTCGATCCGAGGCTCTCCAGGCTGCATGCGCAGGTCTACGACGCCGCGAGCCGGACGAGCGCGCACGCGATCCCGAACCAGCGCGCCTATCACGAGATCTGGTACGGCGAAGAGCGCATCGCGAGCTCCGAGCCTGAGGAGCCGTTCTTCGGCAAGCAGTATCTGCCGCGCAAGTTCAAGATGGGGTTCGTGATCCCGCCCTCGAACGACATCGACGTCTACACGCAGGACCTCGGCTTCATCGCCATCGCGCGGGACGGCGAGCTCGAGGGCTTCAACGTCTCGATCGGCGGGGGCATGGGCCGCACCGATCAGGCGCCGGAGACCTACCCGCGGCTCGCCGACGTCGTGGGCTTCATCCCGGCCGACAAGGTGCTCGCGGCGACCGACGCCGTGATGAGCGTCCAGCGCGACTATGGCGACCGCACCAACCGCGCCCACGCCCGGTTCAAATATACGATCGACGACAAGGGCCTCGGGTGGATCAAGGCGGAGATCGAGCGCCGCATGGGCTTCGCCTTCGAGCCTGCGCGTCCGTTCTCGTTCAGCTCCAATGGCGACGCGTTCGGCTGGGTGGAGGGCGAGGACGGCCGGTGGCACCACACGCTGTTCATCGAGAACGGCCGCGTCATCGACCATGGCGAGAAGCGCCTGATGGCCGGCCTGCGCGAGATCGCCCGGGTTCACCGGGGCGCGTTCCGTCTGACGCCGAACCAGAATCTCTGCATCTCGGACGTGGCGCCGGAAGACCGACCGCAGATCGACGCGCTGCTTGCGGACTACGGGCTGATCGAGACGCGCAGTGCGCTGCGGCTCAACTCGATCGCCTGCGTGGCGCTGCCGACCTGCGCGCTCGCCATGGCGGAGAGCGAGCGCTACCTGCCGACCCTGATCGACAAGATCGAGGCGATCCTCGACGCTCGCGGTCTACGTGACGAGCCGATCACGATCCGCATGAGCGGCTGCCCCAATGGCTGCTCGCGGCCCTACGTGGCGGAGATCGGTCTCTCGGGCCGCGCGCCCGGCAAGTACAACCTCTATCTCGGCGGCGGCTTCCACGGGCAGCGTCTCAACAAGATGCACCTGGAGAACGTCGGTGAGCAGACGATCCTCGAGACGCTCGACGAGATCATCGGCCGCTACGCGGCCGAGCGGTCCGTCGGCGAACGTTTTGGTGATTTCGCCATCCGCGCCGGCTATGTGCCGGAGGTGACGGAAGGCCGCCTCTTCAACGCTTGATCGAGAGTTTCCCGAAAGGAGTACGCTATGTCGCTGCAACTCGGACAGATCGCGCCGGATTTCGAGCAGGACAGCACCGAAGGCCCCATCCGCTTCCATGAGTGGCTGGGCTCCTCCTGGGGCGTGCTGTTCAGCCATCCGAAGAACTTCACGCCTGTCTGCACCACCGAACTCGGCGAAGTCGCCCGGCTGAAGCCCGAGTGGGACAAGCGCAACGTGAAGGTCCTCGGCCTTTCCGTCGATCCGCTCGAAGCGCACAGCGCCTGGGGCGTCGACATCGAGGAGACGCAGGGCCACGCCCTGAATTTCCCGCTGCTGGCGGACGCCGACAAGAAGGTGTCTGAGCTCTACGGCATGATCCATCCGCAGGCGGACCCGACCGTGACGGTGCGCTCGGTGTTCGTCATCGACGCCAACAAGAAGATCCGGCTGACCCTGACCTATCCGCCGAGCGCCGGGCGCAACTTCTCCGAGATCCTGCGCGTCATCGACAGCCTGCAGCTGACCGACCGCGAGAAGGTCTCTACCCCCGTGAACTGGGAGAAGGGCCAGCCCGTGATCATCGCGCCGAGCGTCTCCAACGAAGACGCCAAGGAGCGCTATCCGCAGGGCTGGAAGGAGCTGCGGCCCTACCTGCGCGTCGTCGAACTGAAGGACTGAGTCAGGGCGCGGCGGGCCCCGGCTTCACCAGGTCTCGTCGCGCGCATGCTCCCGGCAGGTGTAGCCGACGAAGCAGTCGCGCTTGTCGGCGGTCGGCACCCAGGCGGCTTCGGTGTCCTCGGTGGGCTGGCAGTAGCGGCCGCTGCTGACGAAGCGGTCATAGGTCGAGGGGCCCGTGCTGATCACGGCGGCGCCCCTCGATCTGATTAGCGACTGCACCGCCTGGCACGACATGCCCGGCGCGTATGGCCGCGCGGCGGCTGCGCCCGCCGCGAGGGATGCGAGCAGAAGGGCTAGGAGCGTCGCGACTGGCGTTCTCATGACGGCATAAGCCCGAAGGTCCTGCGCGGGTTCCCTGTTAGCCGCCCTGAGGCAGCGCACGGCTCCCACGCGGCGAGGGAATGTCTCTGAACTCCCGACGCGCGGCGTCGCCCGCGCGGCTTCGGCCGATTGGTTTCGGCGCCGCGCGACGGCATGCTACACGGCCGACCCAAGGTCATGGCCGGGACGCATGGCAAGAACGCTCCTCGACATCACGCGCCTGCTGACGCGCGCCAGCCACCCGGCCGCCACAGGCGTCGATCGGGTGGAGCTCGCCTACGCCAAGCGCCTTCTCGACGCGCCGGAGGGCGGGCGGGGCTTTGCGGCCATCGTGCGCGGCAGGACCGTTCCGCTGCCGGACGGGGCGGTGGCGGAGTTCGTCGAAGCCCTGGAAGATCGG
>NZ_JBJKEX010000427.1:0-2336 GCF_045505405.1 Hansschlegelia beijingensis
CGATCCTGGTCGGTCTCGGCGCCTGGCAGCTCGAGCGCCTCGCGTGGAAAGAGGCGCTGATCGCCACCATCGCGGAGCGGATGGCGGCGCCGCCCGCGCCGCTGCCGGCGCCGTCGGAATGGCCGACGCTCGACCTCGACCAGTGGCGATATCGCCGGGTCGAGGCGGTCGGGACCTTCGATCCGACCCGCGAGGTCCGGATCTACACGCTGCTCACCGACCAGAAGGGTCCGTACGCGGGCCCCGGCTACTGGATCGTCGAGCCGCTGCGGCTTCGCGACGGCGGCACGGTGCTGGTCAACCGCGGCTTCGTGCCCGAATCCAGGGCCGATCCGGCGACGCGGCCGGACGGGCACACGGCGGGCGAGACCACCGTGGTGGGGCTGCTCCGCGAGCCCGAAGACCGCAACCCGTTCACCCCCGCGGACGCGCCCGAGAAGCGGCTGTTCTTCACCCGCGACCCGCAGGCGATCGCCGCCGCGATCGGGCTCTCCGACGCCGCGCCGTTCACCATCGACGCGGACGCGACGCCCAATCCCGGCGGCCTGCCGCAGGGCGGGGAGACGCGGCTGGCCTTCCCGAACCGGCATCTTGAATATGCGCTGACCTGGTTCGGCCTTGCGGGCGCGCTGTGCGCCGTTTTCGCCGCTTTCGCATGGCAGACCCTCCGGGCAGGACGGCGGCGTTGAGGCTCGGCCGCCCCTGGGTCGCTTGCGACGCAGGGACGGCGCGCCTAGGTTGCTGATCTTGCGCCGCTTGCTGGAAAGACCCGTCCGAACATGTCCCTGGCCTATGTTTCGACCCGAGGGGACGCGCCCGCTCTTGGATTCGCGGACGCCATGCTCGCGGGGCTCGCGCGGGACGGCGGGCTCTATGTTCCGGAGCTCTGGCCGACCCTCTCGACCGACGCCATCGCCGACATGGCGGGCCGTCCCTACGCCGAGGTCGCCGAGGCGGTGATCGCGCCCTTCGTGGGCGACGCGATCCCGGCGGCGAAGCTCCGCGAGATGATCCGCGAGGCCTACGGGACCTTCCGCCATCCGGCCGTGACGCCGCTCGTGCAGACCGGCGCCAACCGCTTCGTGCTGGAGCTGTTCCACGGGCCGACGCTCGCCTTCAAGGACGTCGCCATGCAGCTGCTCGCGCGGCTGATGGACCATGTGCTCGCCGAGCGCGGACTGCGGACGACGATCGTCGGCGCGACCTCCGGCGACACCGGCGGCGCCGCCATCGAGGCCTTCCGCGGCCGCGACCGCGCCGACGTCTTCATCCTGATGCCGCACGGCAAGGTCAGCGAGGTTCAGCGCCGCCAGATGACGACGCCCACCGAGGCGAACGTCCACGCGGTGGCGATCGACGGCTCGTTCGACGACGCCCAGGCGCTGGTGAAGGCGATGTTCAACCATCACGCCTTCCGCGACCGCGTCGCCCTCGGGGGCGTGAACTCGATCAACTGGGCCCGCGTGCTCGCGCAGGCGGTGTATTATTTCGTCGCCGCGGTGGCGCTCGGCGCGCCCCGCCGGACGGTCGACTTCGTGGTGCCGACCGGCAATTTCGGCGACGTCTTCGCAGGCTATGCGGCCAAGCGCATGGGCCTGCCGATCGGCCGCCTCGTGGTCGCCACCAACGTCAACGACATCCTCGCCCGCACGCTGGCGACGGGCCGCTACGAGGTCCGCGGCGTGGAGCCCACCACGTCGCCCTCGATGGACATCCAGGTCTCGTCCAATTTCGAGCGCCTGCTGTTCGACGCCTGCGGCCGCGACGCCCAGGTGGTACGCCGGGCGATGTCGTCGCTGTCGCAGTCCGGCGCCTTCGAGCTCGACGCGGCGACGCTCGCCAACATCCGCATGGACTTCGACGCCGGCCGCGCCGACGAGGCGCAGGTTTCGGAGACCATCGGCCGGGTCAGGCGGGAGACCGGCTACCTGCTCGATACGCACACCGCCGTCGCCTATTCGGTCGCCGAGCGCGCGGATCTCGATCCCTCGACCCCGACGGTCGTGCTGTCGACCGCCCATCCGGCGAAGTTCCCGGAAGCGGTCGAGGCCGCCTCCGGGATCCGCCCCCCGCTGCCCGCCCATCTGGCCGACCTGCTCTCGAAGCCCGAGCGGCTCGACCGGCTCCCGAACGATCTCGCGGCCGTCGAGGCCTATGTGGCCGAGCGGGCGCGCGTCACCCGGGAGGAAGCTGCGTGAGCGCGCAGTTCACCATCCTGCCCTCCGGCCTCGCGGTCGTGACCGACCGCATGGGAGAGAGGCGGTCTGATAGTCATGCGGCGCTCAGGGCGCGGCCGTCGTGGCCGGCGATGAGCACATCCAGAAACGCGCCCTTCG
>NZ_JBJKEX010000428.1:0-2328 GCF_045505405.1 Hansschlegelia beijingensis
CGCTGCGAAGCGTCGGCTCGGTCTCGGGCCGCTCGCCTTCGGCCGTTGCGCCGTCTGCGGCGCGGGCGGCGTCGAGTTCGGCCTGAACGGCCGCCGCACGACGTTCGCTGCGCTCGAAATCCGCTTTCAGGGCGACCGCTTCGGCTTCGAGCGTCGCGATCCTGGCCTTGAGATCGGCGATCTCGGCCCGTTGGCGAAGCTCCGTCGCATGCGCGCGCGCGGCGCCGATCTGAGCCTGGGCGGCGAGCGTCGCCTCCCGCTCGGCCCGCCGCTCGACGGCCCTCACGGCCATGGCGTGCTCAGCCCGCAGGCGGTCCTGCGCCGCGATGATTTCGGACGCGGAGACGGGCAGGCGGTTCACCAGACGCTTGGTCGTCAGCCGGACCGCCCGGCGCCAGAACGCGGGCAGGAACAACAGCCACAGCAGGGTGGCGAGCAGAAAGCCGAAACTGGCGTAGAGGATGGGCTCGACCATTCAGGCTCGCTCGGCGCGCGTTCCGCTGCTTACTGGCCTGGCGACCACATGCAGGCCGCAGGTCGTCCGCCCGCAGCCACAATGGCACACCGCCCCAGCCCCGCCAAGCGACCGGGGAGGAGACCTCAGAACGGGTTCCAGGTCGAGTTCGGCGTGAACTTCAGATAGCCGACATTGACGCCAAGCCGGGCCCCGACGCCGGTCCGGATCGGCACCAGCACCGTCTCGTAGTCCTTCAGCGCCGTCATGCCGAAGCCGCCGACCAGATAGGCCGAGCCGTTGACGCCGGCGAACCGGCTGAACAGCGCGTTCGGCGAGCGGAGATTGTAGACCAGGATCATGGTCCGGGCTCCGTCTCCGCCGAAGTCCAGGCCAAGCGAGGGGCCCTGCCAGTAGACCCGGTTGTCGGGCGCGCCGTCGCGGGTGAACAGCTTGCCCTCGCCGTAGCGCAGGCCGCCGATGAAGGCGCCGGAGCCTTCCTCGCCGAGGATGTAGGCGTTCGGCTCGCCCCACATGCTGGTGGCCTTCTCGACGATGCCGGCGAGCCCGCGGGTCGTGGACCCGAAGAACGAGTTGCCGCGATCGACGATCTCCTGGACCGAATAGGTTCGCCGGGGGCCTTCGTCGTCGCGGGAATAGGCGGCTCTCTCGGCGCGCGGCGCGCCGTCATACTGGGCGGACGCCGTGGTCGCGGCCGAGACGCCGACGCCGAACGCGAGACTCGTGATGAGCGCTCTCAGGATCATCGCTGCGTTCCTTCTCTCGGATGGCGCGTCGCGAGCGGCGAACCGCAGGGTCGCGCCGATTCGTTCCAATTTGAGCGATCCGTTTTACTGGAAGGTGAACGGCCCCGGATTACAGGAGAGAACGCACGAAGGGGCCGCCGTCCGGCGCGCCGCCAGGGGACAATCGGGACGATGAGAGCACCGCGCCTGTTCGGGCCGCTTCTGGCCGCCGCATGCGCCGGTCTTCTGGCCGGAGCCGCGGAGGCCACGCCTGGACTGACCGAGCTCGTCGTCTCCGATCCGGCGAGCGGCATCGCCCTCTACGGCTACGATCCGGTGGCCTACTTCACCGACGGCCGGCCCGTATTGGGTCGCCGCGACATCGAGGTCGAATGGGGCGGGGCCGCCTGGCGCTTCGAGAGCGAGGCGAACCGCGCCGCCTTCCTGTCGAAGCCGGAGGCCTATGCGCCGCGCTATGGCGGCTACGATCCGCGCGCCGTGGCGCGAGGCGTGGCGGCCGCCGGCCATCCGCTGCTGTTCCGGATCAGCGGAGACCGCCTCTACCTGTTCCGCAGCCCCGAGGACCGCGACGCGGCGGCGAACCTGCGCGAAGCCGACGCGGCCTGGCCGAAGCTGCGCCGCCAGCTGATCGAGAACTGAGGCCGGATCAGGCGCCGCGGCGGCCCCAGGCCACGAAGCCGCCGTTTCGGAACCCTGCGTCCGCCTTGCCGTAGCGGAACGGGCCGCCGTCGGGGCAGGTCACGGAGCCGCCCGCCGCCGCCAGCACCGCATGGCCTGCCGCCGTGTCCCACTCCATGGTGGGGCCGAAGCGTGGGTAGACGTCGGCCTCGCCTTCGGCCACCAGGCAGAACTTGAGGGACGAGCCTGCCGACCGCCGATGCGCCACCGGCAGCGTCGAAAGGTAAGCTTCCGTCTGCGGATCGGCGTGGCTGCGGCTGGCCACCGCGCACAGGCCCTCGGCGGGCGCCGCCCTGGCGACGATCGGCTGAAAGGCGGAGCGGTGGATCCACCACTCGAAGAAGTTGCAGAACAGGAAGGTGACCGGGACGGTCGCCAGCTCGAGCCAGCTCGGGGCGTCCACGTTCGACAGGTAGACGTAGAGCGCCG
>NZ_JBJKEX010000429.1:0-2327 GCF_045505405.1 Hansschlegelia beijingensis
CGCATGTTCTGCCGCCTCAAAGACTTCCGACGCGTCGCAACCCGCTACGACCGTAACGCCACCAGCTTCCTCGCCGCCGTCCATATCGCCGCGATCGTCAGCTACTGGTTATGAGTCTCGGCCCTAATGGCGTTCACCGTTGATCAGACAAGGGCGAACGCCTCTTTCTCCAGCCTAAGCGCCTTCAATGAAACAAATGCCAATCCAATCATCAAGGCTGCCGACGGCTCATATATTCTTCTTCAACACTACAGCCTGCTTGAAGCACTGTATGAAGCGCCATTTTTCTGGATGGCCTCGGACAGTCTTATGTTGCAACAGCGTCCAAAAACCGCGGTGCCTTCGCCGAGCAGTTCCTGACGGATCGCCTTAGCCGTGTATTTGGCCACAGAAGGGTCTTTAAGAATGTCGACATCTACAAAGGGAAGGATCGCATCACGGAAGTAGATGTTCTTGTCTTATACGGAGACCGAGCGATTGTAGTGCAAGCGAAATCAAAACGACTGACCATCGAGGCACGAAAAGGAAACGATCTCCAGCTAAAGGACGATTTCAAGAAATCAATTAGTGACGCCTATGATCAAGCCCTTCTATGCTCTAATGCACTATTAGACACCAAATACCGATTCCTATCATCGTCTGGCGACGAAATTGATTTTCCGAGATACTTAATACGCCCTTGCATTTTCTAAATTACTTGGCGCTACGCGCGAAAATTAGCAAGGTGGTTCTGGTCAATCTAGAGCTCGCCATTTTAGGATATCATCTGGAACACAACCTTCGGTTTGACGATCAGTATGACATGGTGAATTTGGGCGATGATTTCACCAGCTCCCTTGACACAGCGATGTCCGCACGCAGGTTGGGAGTACCCGGGGAACGAATACCAAAAGGCATTCTAACTCGCTTCGACGGAACGCCTATTGGCAGGTTGATTTCCGAATTTGAGGCCAGCGCGATCCCCGAACTTGTGGGGCTTGGAATGCTATTCCTTCAGCTTGGGTTTGATACCGCCCCGCACATCAATACGGGCATTCATCGATTGGTGCGTTCCGCAGCTAACGACGGACAGCCGCACGATTTTTCTGTCCCATCGCAAGCGAATAAGTCCGGCTTCACTATTCATGTAAATTCACTTCCGAAAGAGGCAGCTCAAGATCGCTTGTCGATCCACTGCCACATTAAAAAGTACGATACGAAGTCGGACTCTTGGTATGGGCTGTTACTCGCTCCTGGAACCGGCGACGTCCGAGACGCTCTGGTCATTCAAGGAAAGTGGAAAGTTGATGAGAATATGGAGAAGGCAGTCGCTACATTGCCAAAAAAGCCTATGGTTCCGGCTATGACCCTATCTCGGGGCACGCTGCGCAGAAAAGTTGGGCGCAATGAAGCGTGCTTGTGTGGTAGTGGGATGAAGTATAAGAAGTGTTGTTTAGGCGGACTCTGATTCATCATTGCACTTTAGGCAAACGGTTGCCGAGATCACCTCTGCATCGACGGAAAGGTTGTGGACGCTCCAACGGAATAACGCGGTCGCTTGCTTAGTTCGGACAAGCCGAGGCAAAACTGAGCGTTCCAACCTCTCCTAAGGACCGTAAGACCGTTCCCCCTCACCCCCGCCGCTTCGCCTTCACCTTCCGCACGGGCCAGTCCACCACCCGGTCCTCGAGGTCCTCCGGCGGCACCTCGTCCTCGGTTCCGGACACCCGGCCCCGCACGGAAACGCCGGCCTCGTGGACCGTCTCGGGGGTGCCTGACACCAGCGGGTGCCACCAGGGGAGGTCCTGGCCTTCGTCCACCAGGCGGTAGGCGCAGGTGAGCGGGAGCCAGCCGATGTCCTCGACCGTCTTGGGCGTCAGCTGCACGCAGTCCGGCACATGGGCCTTGCGGTCGGGGTAGGATTTGCAGCGGCAGCTGTCGCAGTCGAGCAGGCGGCAGGCGACGTCGGTGTAGTAGACCCGCTCGGTCTCCTCGTCCTGCAGCTTGAGCAGGCAGCAGCGGCCGCAGCCGTCGCACAGGCTCTCCCATTCCTGCGGGGACATTTCTTCGAGCCGCTTCACCCTCCAGAAGGGTTCGGGCTTCAGGCTTGTGGCTTGCGTCAAGGGGCTCGGGCTGTTCCAAAATACCGCGCGGCATGGCTCTTGCGCGCGCAGGGGGCGTGGCGTCAAGTCGTGTCTGAGCGGGAAGCGCGAGGCGATCGGGGGCTTTTTTCGGGTGGACGAGTTCGGCGCAAAGGCCCGCGCGGCATGGAAGGCGCTCCTCGCCCGCCTGCGGCCCCAGGCGGAACGGACGCTCGACGCGCTGGAGGCCGGGCAGGCCCGCGGCCG
>NZ_JBJKEX010000430.1:0-2323 GCF_045505405.1 Hansschlegelia beijingensis
GTCGGCCAGCGAACTCCGGTCCGTTATCGACGCGGATCGTCTTTGGTTTGCCGCGCTCGGCCGCGAGCCGATCGAGAACCTCCACGACGTGGAAGGCTCTGAAGTTGGCTCTCGGAACCGTTGCTAGTCCCTCGCGAGAACAGCAGTCCACGATGGTCAGCAACCGGAACGGCCGGCCGTCAAACAGGGCGTCGGACATGAAGTCCATAGCCCAGACGTCATTCGGCGCCGCGATTTCTGGCCGACCGGCACGGTAGCGCCAGGCGCGCTTGCGTCGGGGCAGCTTGGTGCGGATCGAAAGCCCTTCTTCGCTGTAGAGCCTGTAGACGCGTTTGTCGTCTAATCGATCAAGACTTTTCCAGGGTGCTTTTGCTCGATCTGCATTGCGCATCGTTGTCGTCTTCGAGGTCGGCATCGCGTGCCTCCTCAACATGGCGCCAGATCGCCGGCCTCTCGATGTGGTTCTCGTGTTCCGGATGGTCACGAAGCGTGTCGCGAGACGGCCGTGGCCGCACCCTGGCGGGGCAGCAGCTTCGAAGGGAGGCGATCAGGCCATGGCGTTCACCTTGGGCTCGAAGGGACGCTCCTCGACCCACATGCGATGCAGGATGACCGCGAGCTTGCGCGCCAGCGCCACCCGCGCCTTCCAGAAGCCCGACCTTCGGCCGACTGCTGCGCCCCACTCCTTCAGAGCGAGCGGCAACGCCGTCCGAGACAGCATTGCGTTGGCGGCCTCGAACAGGAGCTTGCGCGTTAAGCGATCCCCGCACTTCGAGATCCGGCCATTGATGTCGACCTCGCCCGACTGATACCGGCGCGGGGTCAGCCCGAGATAGGCGCCGACGTCCTGCGATCGTCGGAAGCGGCCCGGGTCCTCAATCGTCGTGACGAAGCTGATCGCCGTCAGCGGGCCCACGCCGGGTGTTGTCATCATCAGACGACAGATCCTGTTCTGGCGGGCGACGCGCGCGAGTTGCTTCGCGATCGCGTGGCAGCGCTCCTGGATCGTCCTCAGCAACGTCAGGAGACTCTCGAAAAGCGCGCTCAGGACCGGGTCGTCCGGAAGCTGCGCGCGGACGTGACGCGCGAAGGTCCCGCCCTTGCCTGGTCCGATCAGGATCCCGAAGGTCTTGGCCAGGCCGCGGATCTTGTTGATGAGCGCCGTGCTCATTCCGACGAGCTGATCGCGCGTGATCAGGAGGGCGCGCAGCCGATGTGTCTCGATCGAGCGCACCGCCACCGGCCGATACCAGCCCGAGCGGACCAGTCGCGCCAGACCGAAGGCGTCGTTCCGGTCGGTCTTGTTCATCTGCAGCTTCAAGGCCGCAGCGGCGTGCCGTGCGTGAAGGCAGACGATCGGAAGCCCTCGTGCGGCAAGCGCGTGCCACAGCCACACCGTCAGAGGTCCCGTCTCGATCCCGACCTTCTCCACACCGGCAGCTCTTCGCCCCAGAACGGTCGCGATGGCGTCGGGGTCCGTTCGCGACTTCCCCTCCCAGACGCGCTCACCGGCATCGTCGATCACGCAGATTGCAGTCTCCTTGGTCGAGACATCCAGTCCAACAAAGAAGGTCATCTTCCGTCCTCCTCTTCAGGGGACGACAGGCTATGACGAGAAGCTCGCTCCCGATTACGCCATGTGGTTCACGGCCCAACCTTCCCGGCGGAGCAAGACATGCAGCCGCCGATAGCCGTAGCGGACTCGAACCGCGGCCAAGTCCTTCAACCGGATCCGCAGGGCTGTCTGAGGATCACGCTTCGACCGGTAGCGTTGCGACGACCGCTCGAAGCCGGTGGCGACGCAGGCCCGCCGTTCGCTGATGTCGTAGGCCGCTCGAAGATGGCCCACGACCTCGCGGCGCATGACGGGCCTCAGAACTTTTTTCTCAGCACGTCCTGAAGCATAGACTTGTCGAGCGAGAGATCGGCCACCAGGCGCTTCAGCTTGGCGTTCTCCTCCTCGAGCTGCTTGAGCCTCCGGATCTCGACGACGCCCATCCCGGCGAACTGCTTCTTCCACCGGTAGAACGTCGCCTCAGAGACGCCGAGCTTGCGGCAGATCTCATCGACCAGCGTCCCGTTCTCAGCTTGCCTCAGAGCGAAGGCGATCTGCTCGTCCGAATACCGTTTGCGCTTCATGGCATCCCCCTCCTGCAGGGATCAGGATGCCCGAAAAAGTCGCGTCCAAACCGGACCTGAACCGCTCCGGATTCTCCGGAGGCCGCTTCGTTTGAGTCACGCCGCGATAGCCGGCTCGCTCAGCATTGCGTAATAGCGCTCTTCTGCTTCGGCTGGCGGGATGTTGCCGATGGGTTCGAGCAGC
>NZ_JBJKEX010000431.1:0-2315 GCF_045505405.1 Hansschlegelia beijingensis
AGGCCGGCCGCCGGCCTCACGCGCTGATCGCGGCCTGCGCGTTGATCTGGCCGCGCTTGACCGAGAGCTTGTTGAGCGCCGCCACATAGGCGCGCGCGGAAGCCACCAGCGTGTCCGGGTCGGCGCCGCGCGCCGTCACGGACTTCTCGCCTTCCTCCAGCCGCACCGACACCTCGGCCTGCGCGTCGGTGCCCTCGGTCACCGCGTGCACCTGGTAGAGCGACAGGGTGGCGTCATGCGGCACGACGCGGCGGATCGCGTTGAAGATCGCGTCCACCGGGCCGTTGCCCACCGCCTGCACGGTGGTGTGCACGCCGTCGATGTCGAGCGTCAGCGTGGCCGACTGCGGCCCCATCGTGCCGGCGATCACGGTCAGCGACAGCACCTTGATGCGGTCGTGGCTCGAGGCGATCTGGTTGTCGACCAGCGCCTCGATGTCCTCGTCATAGACGTGCTTCTTGCGGTCGGCGAGCTCCTTGAAGCGCGTGAACGCGTCCTGCAGCTGGTTGTCGCCGAGCTCGTAGCCCAGCGCCTTCAGCTTGTCCTTGAAGGCCGCCCGGCCGGAATGCTTGCCCATGACCAGCGAGGTCTTGGTCACGCCGACCGAGGCCGGCGTCATGATCTCGTAGGTCTCGTTGTGCTTCAGCATCCCGTCCTGGTGGATGCCGCTCTCATGCGCGAAGGCGTTCTTGCCGATGATCGCCTTGTTGTACTGCACCGGGAACGAGGTCGCGGCCGACACCAGGCGCGAGATCCGGGTCAGCATCGTGGACTCGACGCCGGTCTCGTAGGGCAGCACGTCGGCGCGCGTCCGGATCGCCATCACGATCTCCTCGAGCGCGGCGTTGCCGGCGCGTTCGCCGATGCCGTTGATGGTGCATTCGATCTGGCGCGCGCCGCCGGCGAGGCCCGCTAGCGAGTTCGCCACCGCCAGCCCGAGGTCGTCGTGGCAGTGCGTGGAGAACGTCACCTTGTCCGCGCCCGGCACGCGCTCGCGCATGGCGACGAACATGGCGCGGTACTCGTCCGGCGTGGCGTAGCCCACCGTGTCCGGGAGGTTGATGGTGGTGGCGCCCGCCTTGATCGCCGCCTCGACCGCCCGCGCCAGATACTCATGGCTGGTGCGGGTGGCGTCCATGGCCGACCACTCGACGTCGTCGACCAGGTTGCGCGCCTGCGCGACGGTGGCGGCGATGATCTCCAGCACCTGCTCCTCCGTCTTGCGCATCTGGTGCGCGAGGTGGATCGGCGAGGTCGATACGAAGGTGTGGATGCGCGGCCGCCGGGCGTGGCGCACCGCCTCGCCGCAGCGGGCGATGTCGCCGGGGATCGCGCGGGCGAGGCCGGCGATGATGGCGTTGTCGGCGCGGCGGGCGATCTCGGAGACGGCCTCGAAGTCGCCGTTCGAGGCGATCGGGAAGCCGGCCTCGATGACGTCGACGCCCATCTTGTCGAGCAGGCTCGCGACCTGGAGCTTCTCCTCGAAGGTCATGGTCGCGCCGGGGCATTGCTCGCCGTCACGCAGCGTCGTGTCGAAAATCACGACGCGGTCGGTGGAAGCGGTCATGTCGTAAGTCCTTCCGTCGGACAGCCCCGGAATGGCGTGCGGGGCGTGCGGTCTCGTCTCTGCGTGGCGTCCTGTCCCCTGAGCGCCCAGGCGAAAGCCCGGCCGGCCCTCAGGGGCGGCTAAGCAGAAGGAGACGAAGACCACGCGCGCGCGCGCCCGCGCCGGCCGTGAAGGCCGCCGTCCGGTCCGCGAAGATGTCGCCGCTCGCGCGCATGAAGGTCCCGCAAGAAAGCGCGCCGAAGAATGCGGCGCGCGCGCCCACATCTACGCCTCCGGAGCCGCGCGATCAACGCGCTTTAGCGTGCTTCCTTCAGCAGATGCGCGATGGCCGCGTGGACATAGACCGGCGACATCGCGGTGAGGTCTTGCGCCGACCGCACCAGGACCGCCCGGTCGAGCTCCGGCTCCTCCTCGGCGGCGAGGTTCCGCTCGACGACCCGCGCGAGCGCGGCCGCGTCGAGATCCGTCTCGAAACGGCGGATGCAGGCGTAGAGGAAGCCGTCGACCACGACGAAGCGCTCGTCGGTCGGCCGCACCAGCGGCGCCCCGAGCCCGGTCTCCTCCATGAGCTCGCGCGCGAGCGAGCCCTCGAGGTCCACCACGTCGCCCGCGATGTCCTCGAGGTCGGGGGTTCCGGCCGGAAAGTACATCTGGCCCGCGGTCGCGGTGTGCGGGGCCATCCGGCCGAGCAGCACCGCGCCGTCGCAGGTCACCACCGCCGCGGCGGAGAACACGTTGCCGAGCCGGC
>NZ_JBJKEX010000432.1:0-2305 GCF_045505405.1 Hansschlegelia beijingensis
ACGACGAGGTCGCGCTCGACCTCGTCGTTGAGCGACAGCGGGCCGACCGGCATGCCGGCTTGCCTCGCGAGATTCTCGATCATCGCCGGCGGGACGCCCTCGGTCAGCATCAGATGGGTGCGCGGCTGCGGCCGCGCGCAGCGGTCGCGGCGACGCGATCATCGACGCCTGCGACCTGATCGAGCGCGAGGGGGCGCCTCGCGCCATGACCGCCCCGGCGCGCCGCCGCAGCAGCGTTTGACGAGACCTGCGGGTCGGGTCATGAAAAAGCGGAAGAGCGCCGCCAGCCCATTGGGCCGGCGACCTCCGCCTCATGCACGTGCTGATTGCGGCGATCGGCAGCTCCGGGGACGTTCTCCCGCTGATCGCGATAGGAGGCGAGCTCCACCGACGCGGGCACCGGGTGACGATGGCTGCGCCGGCGCCGTTCGGGCCGCTTGCGGCGCGCGCCGGCATCGGCTTCGAGCCTCTCGGCACAGAGCGGGATTACGCGGCAGCCTTCGCTGATCCGGCGCTCTGGAGCTCCCACCGCGGAATACGCACGCTGTTTGCGGCCGTCGCAGCCGCCATCCGGCCCACATTCGCCTTCGTGATGCGGCGACATCGCCGGGGCCGGACGATTGTTCTCGCCTCCTCGCTGGCGCTTGGCGCGCGCGTCGCGGTGGGCGTCCGACGCGCGCCATACGTCGTCGTCCACCTGCAGCCGGTGCTGATGCAGAGCCGGCGCGAGACGCCGAGATTGCCCGGACTCTTCAGGTTTGGTTGGTTGCCCGCAGGCCTGAAATGGCGACTGCAGCTCGGCGCCGACAGATACGTCATCGATCCGGCGCTGCTCCCCGCCCTGAACGCGTTTCGCGCCGAGATCGGACAGGATCCCGTGCGTCGCCTGCGCCATTGGTGGAACGCGCGCGGCAGGGTGCTGCTGCTCTACCCGCCATGGTTCGCGGCGTTCCAGCCGGACTGGCCCAGGAACGCGCGCCAGGTCGGCTTTCCTTGCGCCGACATGGTGGGAGCGCCGGACGAAAGCGTGGAGGCCCTCGCCGAGTTTCTGGACTCCGGACCACGGCCGGTCGCCGTGACGTTCGGCACAGGCATGCTGCACGGGGAAGCGATGTATCGGGCGGCGATGACCGCCTGCGAAGCGCTAGGGCTCCGCTGCGTGGTGTCGTGCCCCCATCCGCTCGAGATCCCGCCCGAGCGGCGCGATCGGGTCTTCGTCACACGCTATGCGCCTTTCAGCGTTCTGCTGCCGCGCTGCCGAGCGATCATCCATCACGGCGGGATCGGTACGGTCGCGCAGGCCCTCGCCGCCGCGATCCCGCAGCTGATCGTGCCGCTCGCCTTTGACCAGTTCGACAATGCGGATCGCGTGAGGCGGCTTGGCTGCGGGCTCGTTCTGCGCCGCGAGGTTTTCGGCGCGCGCGTAGCCGCCTGGCGCCTGCGACGCCTGCTCGCCTCGACCCCGATCGCGGAGGCGTGCGCGGGCGTCGCGGAGCGCTGCGTCGGAGCGGATGCGATCGGGAGGGTCTGCGAGGAGGTCGAGGCCGTCGTCGCAGAGAGCAACGCGCTGCGGGGCCGAGGAGATCGATAGACGCGCGTCGTGCTCCATCTGAGCATGTCGATGGGGCTCCCCGACACGGGAGGTGAACGATGCGCTTGTCCGACCGGGCGGAGATGGAGCCGACGCGATCCGCGTCCGCCTCCACGACCCCCCGTGGCGACGCCGTGCGACCCGACGAAGAAAGTCCGCGGGCCGCGGAAGCGGCGCCGGCGGCTCAGGAGGTCCGGCGCCGGCACGTCCTCTACATCCAGGGCTACGATCCGCGCGGTCCGGCGGAGTACCGCCGGCTGATCGCTCTCGAACTCCGGCGGTTCGCGCGTCTCTGGGACGCGACCGCGAGCATCAAGCCCGGCCTTGTCGAGGACGCCCGCACGCCGAGCGCTGAATGGACGGCGTCCTTCCGGGGCGGCGAGGCGGAGGTGGCGGTTCGATACGAGACCTTGCGGTGGGACGACCTGGTCCAGAAGGACTTCGCTGCGCCGCTCCCGGTGAAGTTCCTGCGCGGCATCGTGACTACTTGGGACGCCGTGACGTCGGGCCTGCTGTGGCGGGTGGCGCGGGCTTCGCCGCGCTGCGCCCTCGCGTGGAGCTATCCCGTGGCCGTGATCCTGCTGATCACAGCCGTCGCGGCCGTGACCGGGGTGGCCGCCGGCATCTGGGCGGCATGTTCGGGTCGAGGGTGTCGGCGACGGCGTGGTGGTGACCGGCTCGGTCAAGTCGGCTCAGGAAGCCCAGACCGCGATC
>NZ_JBJKEX010000433.1:0-2304 GCF_045505405.1 Hansschlegelia beijingensis
GGCCCGGCACCGGGCTCGGGGTGGCGGCGCTGCTCCGCGCGGGAGGCGAATGGCTTCCGGTTCCAAGCGAAGGCGGTCACGTCGAGCTCGCGGCGGTCAACGATCGGGAGGCCGCCGCCTTCGCGCAGATCAGGCGCGCGCACGGCCGGGTCTCGGCCGAGCATGTGCTGTCGGGACCGGGTCTCGCCCGTCTTCACCACGCGCTGCATGGCGGCGCGGAGCTGCCGGCCGCGCAGGTGAGCGAGCGCGCCGCGCAGCAGGACCCGTCAGCGCTGGAGACAGTGCGGATCTTCCTCAGCATCCTTGCCCGCTTCTCCGGCGACGTCGCCCTGACGTTCGGCGCCGGCGCGGTCTATTTCTGCGGCGGCGTGCTGCCGAAGCTCATCGACTTCGTCGATCCGGAGGTCTTCCGGTCGGGCTTCGAGGCGAAGGGGCCGCATGCGGAGATGATGCGCGAGACCGCGACCCTGCTGGTGACCTCGTCCGTCGCGGGGCTGATCGGCTGCGCCGCCCTGGCGCGACAGGCGTGAAATCGGCCGCCGGCCGCCCCTGCGGTTAACCACGCGCGCAGATCGCCGTCGCTCCCGCTCAAATCGAGTCGAATTCTATTGAACGGCCGACCGGCGTGCTTCTACGTCTTGGCGGTCGAATACGGCTCCGGTCAGCCATTCCCGCCGGAGTCGGGGCGAGGCGGCGGTCGCACAGGCCCCGCCTCGCAGGCATCCCGGCCGCCCGCGAGCAGGTCTCTCTTCGGGGACCTCAGGCGGCGGTCCAGCCGCCATCCATCGAGAGCATCGCGCCGGTGATCTGCGCCGCCGCGTCGGAACACAGGAACACGGCGAGCGCCGCCACCTGTTCGGGCGTGACGAACTCCTTGGTGGGCTGGGCCGCGAGGATCACGTCGCGCTTGACCTCGTCCTCGGTCATGCCGCGCGCCTTCATGGTGTCGGGGATCTGCCGCTCCACCAGCGGCGTCCACACATATCCCGGGCAGATCGCGTTCACGGTGATCTTCTGCTGCGCCACTTCGAGGGCGCATGACTTGGTGAAGCCCGCGATCCCGTGCTTGGCCGCCACGTAGGCGGACTTGAACGGCGAGGCCACCAGCGCGTGCGCGGAGGCCGTATTGACGATGCGGCCCCAGCCCTTCCGCTTCATGCCCGGCAGCGCCGCCTTGGTGGCGTGGAAGGCGGCCGACAGGTTGATCGCGATGATCTCGTCCCACTTGTCCTCGGGGAACTCGTCGACCGGCGAGACGTGCTGGACGCCGGCGTTGTTGACCAGGATGTCGACCGATCCGAAGCGCTCCTCCGCGGCCCGGATCATGTCCGCGATCTCCTGCGGCTTCAGCATGTTCGCGCCGTCATAGGCGACCGAGACGCCGTGCTCGGCCTCCATCGAGGACCGGATCTGCTCGATCTCCGTCTTGTCGCCGAAGCCGTTGATCACGACGTTAGCGCCGGCCTTGGCCAGCGCCCGGGCGATCGCGAGCCCGATGCCGCTGGTGGAGCCGGTGACGACGGCGGTCTTGTCCTGCGGCATGAAGGGGCCTCCTGAGCGCGGCGCGGGTCCTGCTGCGGGTAAGCTGGAGCGCTCGGCCACGATGCGCAATGCAGGGCGCCCTGATGACGCAACGACCGGCGCTTCGTGCTAAGGGATCGGGCGAGATGACGCACTCCCAGACTGTCTCCGGCCGCCCATTCGCCGAGCCTGGCCACAACCACCACGCCTGTGCGCGGGAGGTTCTGCAGCGCGCCGAGAGGCTGTGCGCGGAACGCGGGGCGCGGCTCACCGACATCCGCCGCCGCGTGCTGGAGGCGCTCGCGGCCGATCATGCGCCCGCCGGCGCCTATGAGGTGATCGAGCGGCTGTCGCGGCCGGGCGAGCGACCGCCGGCGCCGATCACGGTCTATCGCGCGCTCGACTTCCTGCAGGAGCAGGGTTTCGTGCACCGGATCGAGAGCCGCAACGCGTTCGTGGCGTGCAGCCATGATCATGGCGCCACCGGCGACGCGCCGGTCGTGTTCCTGATCTGCGAGGATTGCGGCGCGGTCGGAGAGGCCGCCACCGAGGCTTTCGCCAGCGCGCTGCAGGGGCTGGTCCGCGCCTCCGGGTTCCGCCCCCGCGCGCGGGTGATCGAAGTCTCCGGCGAATGCGCCCACTGCCGGACCAAGCTCAAGCTGAGAAGCGCCGATGTCGTTGACGCCTGATCCTTCGCCCGCGCCGGTGGATTGTCCCGCCACGCTCGCCGCCGACCGTGACGTCGCCCACCAGCACCGGCCTCGACGCGCGGCGCGCGGCGAG
>NZ_JBJKEX010000434.1:0-2302 GCF_045505405.1 Hansschlegelia beijingensis
GGCCGCGCTCGACGAGGCCCGCCGCGGGCGCGCCACGCTGGTCATCGCGCACCGGCTCGCGACCGTGCGCAGCGCCGATCTCGTACTTGTGTTCGACCATGGCCGGATCGTCGAGCGCGGCTCCTTCGCCGAGCTGGTCGCCTCTGGCGGGGCCTTCGCCGGACTGGTCGCCGCCCAGGAGCTGACGGCCCCTCCCGGCGCCCCCGCGATTGGCAATTGAGGCTCCAGAGGCTAAGCATGACCCTGCCGAAAGGCCGAGACCGGTCAGCGCAGCCGTCGCGCGCCGCCGACCCTGTACGCATGTTTTGAGTCCGCCGATGACGATGCAGATCCGCCGCCTCGCGGCGCCCCTTCTCGCTCTCATGCTCGGCTGGACCGGCGTCGCGGCCGCCAATCCGATGATCGTGGTCGACGTCCGCACTGGCGGCGTGCTCGAGGCCAGCGAGGCGACCACACCCTGGTACCCGGCGTCGCTCACCAAGCTGATGACGACGCTGGTCGTTCTAAACGCCATAAAGGCCGGCCGACTGACGCCGCAGACGCCGCTGGTCTACAGCGCCCGCGCGCAGGCCGAGCCGCCGAGCAAGATGGGCTTCCAGGTCGGCCAGACGGTCACCGTCGACGACGCGCTCAAGATGCTGATGGTGCAGTCCGCCAATGACATAGCGGTCACGCTGGCCGAGGGCGTGTCGGGCAGCTTCGAGGCGTTCGTGGCCGAGATGAACCGGACGGCGCAGCAGATCGGCATGACGAACTCGAACTTCGTCAATCCGCACGGTCTGCCGGTCCGGCCGGGGCCGGATCTTCAGCGCAGCACCGCCCGGGACTTCGCGGTGCTGGCCGTGACGCTGCTCCGGCAGCATCCAGAGCACGCGTCGCTGTTCAACATCGAGGCGCTCCGGATCGGCAACCGGATCCTGCGCAACCACAATGGCCTGATCGGCCGCTATCCCGAAGCCGACGGCATGAAGACCGGCTACACCTGCTCGGCCGGCTACAATCTGGTGGCCACCGCGACGCGCGGCGACCGCCAGCTGGTCACCGTCATCCTCGGCGCGCCCAATCCGCTGACGCGCTCCGAGAGGGCGATCGACGCCTTCGAACGCGGCTTCCAGGCGACGTCGGCGCGGGGCACGCTCGGGTCGATGAGGGACGTCACCGCCGCCTTCACGCTCGACCTCCGGGAGCAGATGTGCGGCAAGGCATACGCCAAGGAGCGCATGGCGCTCCGCAAGGAGGCGGAGAACCATCCCTGGGCCGAGCGGCTGATGACGAAGCCGGCAGTGTCGCCGATCCTGGTGGCCGCGTCGCCCGTGCCGGGGCAGACCCAGGTCGCCGGCGAGCCGAGCGGCGTTGACGAGGACGCGCCGTCGGCCTTTGCGCCGACGCCGGGAACGACCCCGGCCGTCGCCGGGCAGACGGTGAAGCCGGGCTCCGCCAAGGTGCGCTCGCTCGCGGCTCCGAAAGGCAAGGCTGCGTCCCAGAAGTCGGCCGCGTCCAGGAAGACGCCTCCGAAACCGAAGACCGCGCCGGCGGCGCTCAAGCGCGACAAGGTGAAGATCGATCTCAAGCCCGCCCTGAAGACAGGCGACGGCGCCCAGCCGGTGCCGGGCTCGATCTACCGCAACGCCGCGCCCGCCAACGGCAAGTCCGCCTTCTGAGCTCTACGACTGTTCCGCAGATGACCGACAGACGCCCGGAGCCGATCCCGCTTGCGGTGCTGACCGGGTTCCTCGGAGCCGGCAAGACCACCCTGCTCAACCGGCTGCTGCGCGACCCGGCGCTCGCCGACGCCGCGGTGGTGATCAACGAGGCCGGGGAGATCGGCGTCGATCACCTGCTGGTCGAGCACGTCGCGGACGGCGTGGTCGCTCTCGCCGGGGGCTGTCTGTGCTGCTCGCTGCGCGGAGACCTGATCAACACGCTCGAGGATCTCCTGCGGGCCCGGGACAATGGCCGCATTCCGCCGTTCCGGCGGCTGGCGATCGAGACCAGCGGCCTCGCCGATCCGGTTCCCATCCTGCAGACCCTGACGCTGCATCCCTATCTGGCGATGCGCTACCGGCTCGCCGCCATGCTCGCCGTCGTCGACGCGACTTCGGCGTCCGAGACGATCGCGGCGCATCCGGAGGCGGCCCGGCAGATCGCGATGGCCGACCGCGTCGCGCTGTCGAAGCTAGACCTCGCGAGCCCCCGTCGAACCGTCCCTTGCGGCAGCGCCCTCCCCGCTTAGCTTGAGCGCCAACGGAAACGCGAAAGGACCTGAGCCATGGCCGAAGCGACGACGGCGCCGATCGAGCTG
>NZ_JBJKEX010000435.1:0-2297 GCF_045505405.1 Hansschlegelia beijingensis
GCGCCTTGCTGCGCCGCGAGATCGGCGGTTGCAATATCGCCCGTAGGGTCGTCGGATGAACGGCAAGTCCGCCATCGCGGGAATCGAGGCGAGCAGGTCGGCGTCCACGGCGGGCGCGGACGCGCTTGCGATCAGGACGGCGGCGAGCTTTGAGGACATCTGAAACCGCCGAGGCTGGCGTCGGGAAGGACCCTGAATAGGGTGATCGACGCCGGAGCGGGCGTGGACGCGGCGCAAGCCGCGATCGAGAGCATCGACGCCGATCTCGTGGACACCGTGCTGGTCTCCCCGCGCGACGGGCGGGTGCAGTACCGCGTGGCCCAGCCGGGCGAGGTGCTTTCGCCGGGCGGCAGAGTGCTGAATCTGGTCGACCTCAGCGACGTCTACATGACGTTCTTCCTGCCCACCGCTCAGGCCGGCCGCCTCGCGCTCGGGACGGAGGTGCGCCTCGTGCTCGACGCCGCGCCCCAGTACGTCATCCCGGCCTCGGTGACCTACGTCGCGGACGTCGCCCAGTTCACGCCGAAGACCGTCGAGACCGAGGAGGAGCGCCTGAAGCTCATGTTCCGGGTGAAGGCGCGGATACCGAAGACGCTCCTGGAGCAGCACATCAGGCAGGTGAAGACCGGGTTGCCCGGCGTCGCTTACGTGAAGCTGGCGGCCGACGCCCAATGGCCTGACATGCTCAAGCGCAAGCCCGCCGAATGAACGCGGGCGCGCCTGTCGCGCGGCTGCGCGACGTCACCCTCGTCTATGGGTCGAGGCGCGCGCTGGACGCTGTCTCGGTCGAGCTGCCGGCCGGCCGCATGGTCGGGCTGATCGGCCCGGACGGGGTCGGCAAGTCCAGCCTGCTGTCCCTCGTCGCCGGCGCCCGCGTGGTCCAGACCGGCGTCGTCGAGGCGCTCGGCGGCGACATGTCGGACTCCGACCATCGCCAGCGGAGCTTCCCGCGCATCGCCTACATGCCGCAGGGGCTCGGCAAGAACCTCTACCCGACGCTCTCGGTGTTCGAGAACGTCGACTTCTTCGGACGCCTGTTCGGCCACGACCGGCTCGAACGCGAGCGGCGCATCGGCGAGCTTCTCGAGAGCACCGGCCTCGCCCCGTTCTCGGACCGCCCGGCCGCCAAGCTCTCCGGGGGGATGAAGCAGAAGCTGGGTCTCTGCTGCGCGCTGATCCACGATCCCGATCTGCTCATCCTCGACGAACCCACCACCGGCGTGGACCCGTTGTCGCGCCGCCAGTTCTGGGAGCTCATCGACGGCATCCGTCGGGAGCGGTCGGGCATGAGCGTGATCGTCGCAACCGCCTACATGGAGGAGGCCGAGCGCTTCGATCATCTGGTCGCGATGGACGCCGGCCGCGTGCTCGCGACGGGCTCTCCGGCGGAGCTCAAGGCCCGCGCCTCCGCTCCGACGCTGGACGCCGCCTTCATCTCGCTGCTGCCGGAGGCCAAGCGCCGCGGCCACGAGGCTGTCGTCATCCCTCCGCGAGCGGAAGGAGCGGATGAGGTCGTGGCCATCGAGGCCGAGGGCCTCACGATGCGTTTCGGCGACTTCACGGCGGTGGACCACGTCAGCTTCCGCATCCTGCGCGGCGAGATCTTCGGCTTTCTCGGGTCCAACGGCTGCGGGAAGTCGACGACCATGAAGATGCTCACCGGCCTCCTGGCGGCGAGCGAGGGAACCGCGCGCCTGTTCGGCTCCGAGGTCGATCCGAGGGACATGGCCGTCCGGCGCCGCGTCGGCTACATGAGCCAGGCGTTCTCGCTCTATGGCGAACTGACGGTGCGGCAGAACCTCGATCTGCACGCCCGGCTGTTCAGCATGGACCCCGCGGCGATCCCGGCGCGCGTCGACGAGATGGCGAACCGCTTTGGCCTGGTCGACGTCATGGACGCCTGGCCGGACGCCCTGCCCCTCGGGGTCCGGCAACGGCTGTCGCTCGCCGTCGCCATGATCCACGGCCCGGAAATCCTGATCCTGGACGAGCCTACGTCCGGCGTGGACCCGATCGCCCGCGACAATTTCTGGCGGATCCTCGCCGAGCTGTCGCGGAAGCACGGGGTGACGATCTTCGTCTCGACCCACTTCATGAACGAGGCGGAGCTCTGCGACCGCATCTCGCTGATGCACGCGGGCAAGGTGCTGATCAGCGACACGCCGGCCGAGATCACCCGAAGCCGCCATGCGGCCGACCTCGAAGAGGCCTTTGTCGCCTATCTGGAGGAGGCGGCCGGCGCGCCGCAGCAGCGAAGCGCGCACACCGGCCCGGCGGCGAGCGGAGCGCCGCCGCCG
>NZ_JBJKEX010000436.1:0-2290 GCF_045505405.1 Hansschlegelia beijingensis
TGCCGCTCGAGCGCGTCGAGCAGCGAGCGCACCTCGCGCTGCCAGCCCTCGTCGAGCGCGACGCCGGGCTCGAGAAACAGCAGCCAGGGACCCTTGGCGGCGCGCGCGGCCTCGTCGAGCCGGTCGCCCCGCCGTCGCCCGCCGCGCACGAAATGGCAGCCGGCGAGATCGGCGACCTCTGCGGTGGCGTCCGTGGAGCCGCCGTCGACGATCGTCACGTCCCGCACCAGGCCGTCCGCCGCTCCGGGAACGAGCGTCGAGAGCGTCGGGACGAGCGCGCGCTCGTGGTTACAGGTCGGGATCAACACGCTGAGCATGAAGGGGATCTCTAGCACGCCGAAAACGTTGTGTCCGGTGAGATTCGAGCGGAAAGCGGGCCCGCTGGTCGAGAATGCGACGACGTTCTTGATTTGTTCCGCGCCGATGTTTACTGTCGCGCTATGGCACATCCCGCGCTCCGCCTCCCTTCCTCCGCAGAGCCCTCGCTCCCCGACGAACGACGGCGGCGCGGCCGCGGCGCGGCCAGCAACGCCAGCGGCCGGTTCGAGCCGCTCGAGCGCGTCGAGGAGGATGACGGCTGGGACAGCGCGGCCGATCTGCCGCCGTTCCGCACGGAGGTCGCGCTCGAGACGGCGCGCACCGCCATCACCCGCAACGACTCGCCCGACATCGGCTTCGATCGCTCGATCAACGCCTATCGCGGCTGCGAGCATGGCTGCATCTACTGCTTCGCGCGGCCGAGCCACGCCTATCTCGGACTGTCGCCGGGGCTCGATTTCGAGACCAAGCTGACCGCCAAGCCGAACGTGGCGGAGCTGCTGCGGCGCGAGCTCGCCGCGCCCTCCTACAAGCCGCGCACCATGGCGCTCGGCACCAACACCGACCCCTACCAGCCGATCGAAAAGACCTACCGGCTGACCCGCAAGATCCTCGAGGTGCTGGAGGAGACCCGCCACCCGGTCGGCATCGTCACGAAGTCGGCGCTGGTGCTGCGCGACCTCGACATCCTGTCGCGCATGGCCGCGCAGGGCCTCGCCAAGGTGGCGATCTCGCTGACCACGCTCGACGCCACGCTCGCCCGCCAGATGGAGCCGCGGGCGGCGAGCCCGTCGCGGCGGCTCGCCGCCATGGCGGCGCTGAAGGAGGCCGGCGTGCCGGTCGCGGTTCTGACCGCGCCGATCATCCCCGCGCTCAACGATCATGAGATCGACCGGCTGCTCGAATCCGCCGCGGCGGCCGGCGCCGAGGAGGCCGGCTACGTGCTGCTCAGGCTGCCGCACGAGATCAAGGACCTGTTCGCGGAATGGCTGCTGGAGCGCCACCCGGCCAAGATGCGCCGGATCCTCTCGCTCGTCCGAGAGACGCGCGGCGGCAAGCTCTATGACGCCGAGTTCGGCAAGCGCCAGACCGGCGAAGGCGTGGTGGCCTGGACGATCGGCCGGCGCTTCGAGATCGCGGCGCGCCGGCTCGGGCTCGACCGCCGGCACCTGAAGCTGAGGACGGACCTGTTCGTCCCGCCCGAGCGGGAGCGGCGCGCGGGCAGCGGCGCCCAGCTGTCACTGTTCTGAGATGCCCGCGGCGCCTCAGCAATTTCGCCATGATGAGCGGCCCTATTCGGCGCCCCTTCCGTTCGAAAGGTCAGCCATGCCGGGGTCGTTGCGTCTGTCTCTCGTCACCCTGGGCGTCGAGGATCTCGGACGTTCCACCGCCTTCTACGAGGCGCTGGGGCTGAAGCGCTCCCCGGCCAGCACCGACGACGTGTCGTTCTTCGACGTCGGCGGCGCGATCCTGTCGCTCTATGGCCGCGAGGCGCTCGCCGCCGACGCCGGCCTCGACGGGGCGGGCGACGGCTTCCGCTCGCAGGCGCTCGCCTGGAATCTCGCCTCCTCCGCGGCGGTCGACAAGGCGATCGTGCGGATGGTGGCCGCCGGCGGCAGGCTGGTGAAGCCGGCGGAGAAGGCCGGCTGGGGCGGCTATGTGGGCTATGTGGCCGACCCCGACGGCCACCTGTGGGAGATCGCCCACAATCCCGGCTTTCCGCTGGACGCGGACGGACGCGCGCGCCTGCCGAAGTGAGCAGGCGGCGGACAGAGCGGCTCGAATCGGCGATGATCGCGGGCTGAGACCTCCCGTCGCCCCGGCCGCATGACCGCCAGATCCGCCCCGAGCGCCTGCGCGCGCCGGGTTCTCAGTGCAGAGAATGTCATGAACACCATCCGTTTTGGCGTCTTCGCGCCCCGACGGCGCGGGAATGTGTCGGAAAGGCCCCGCATTGACAACCCTCCGGCCC
>NZ_JBJKEX010000043.1:0-16762 GCF_045505405.1 Hansschlegelia beijingensis
CCGCGCGCGTCGACCACCGCGACGACCTCGCAGCCGGCCGCGGCGAGATCCGCGATCGTGGCGGCGGCGTCGTCATTGTTGGCGTAGACCACGGCGCGCTTGCCCGGCGCGACGCCGAAGCGGTTGAGATAGGTCCGGACCGCGCTCGCCAGCATCACGCCCGGCGTGTCGTTGCCTCCGAACGGGATCGGCCGCTCGAGCGCGCCGGCGGCGAGGACCGCCCGCTTGGCCACGATGCGCCACAACCGCTCGCGCGGCCGATGCGGACCGGGCTCGCGCATGTGATCGGAAACGCGCTCCAGCGCGGCGTAGACGCCGTCGTCATAGACGCCCACCACCGGGGTGCGGCGCAGCACGGTCACCTCCGGCAGGCTTTCGAGCTCCGCCACGGCTTCCGCCGCCCAAGCGGCAGAGGGCTTGTCGCCGATCAGCCGACGGTCCGAGTTCAGCCGGCCGCCGAGCGCGAAATCCTCTTCCGCCAGGATCACCCGGGCGCCGGAGCGGCCGGCGGCTAGCGCGGCCGCAAGACCGGCCGGCCCGCTGCCGATCACCAGCACGTCGCAGTGCGCGGTGATCTTCTCGTAGGAATCCGGATCGGCCTCTCCGGAGAGCCGGCCGAGGCCAGCAGCGCGGCGGATCATCGGCTCGTAGAGCTTCTCCCAGAACTTCGCCGGCCACATGAAGGTCTTGTAGTAGAAGCCGGCGACGAAGACCGGCGAGGCGAGCTGGTTCACCGCCATCACATCGAAGGCGAGCGAAGGCCAGCGGTTCTGGCTGGTCGCCTCGAGGCCGTCATAGAGCTCGGCGACCGTCGCCTTTGCGTTCGGCTCGCGCCGCGCGCCGGAGCGCAGCTCGACCAGCGCGTTCGGCTCCTCGGAGCCGGCGGTCAGCACGCCCCGCGGACGATGATACTTGAACGAACGGCCGACGAGCTTCACGCCGTTGGCGAGCAGCGCCGAGGCCAGCGTGTCGCCCGGATGGCCGGCGTAGCGCCGCCCGTCGAAGGTGAAGCCGATGCTGGAGGCGCGATCGATCAGGCCGCCGGCGGCGAGACGGTTCGACTGGGACATCACTCGGCCTCCGAGGAGCGCGCGACGGCGACGTCGCGGGCGGCCTCGACCTGATCAATCACATGCGTGCGGACGTTGCGGGTCACGACCAGCCAGGACTGACAGCCGAGCGCGTGCTGCCAGAGCTCCCGGTGCAGGCCGGCCGGATTGTCGCGCAGGTAGACATATTCGACGAAGGCCGGCAGCGCGTCCGGCGCGTCGGCGTTCGGCCGCTTGACGGTCGCGTCGCCCAGATAGGCGAATTCGTCGACGCCGCGCGGTCCGCAAAAGGGGCAGGCGATGCGCATGGCGGTGGACTCTCAGTGGAGGTTCGGCTGCGCGCCCATGCCCTTCTCGTCGATCGTCCGCCCGGTGGCGAAACGGTCGAGTCGATAGGCGGCGGCGACCGGGTGGGGTTCGTCGCGGGCGATCAGGTGAGCGAGGCAGTGGCCGGCGGCCGGCACGGCCTTGAAGCCGCCGTAGCACCAGCCGGCGTTGAGGTAGAGGCCCTCGACCGGCGTGCGGTCGATGATCGGCGAGCCGTCCATGGACATGTCCATGATGCCGCCCCAGGAGCGCAGCAGCCGCACCCTGCCGATCGCCGGCATCAGGGCCATGCCGCCCTCGCAGACATCCTCGACGGTCGGCAGGTTGCCGCGCTGGGCGTAGGAGTTGTAGCCGTCGATGTCGCCGCCGAAGACCAAGCCGCCCTTGTCGGACTGGCTGATGTAGAAGTGCCCGGCGCCGAAGGTGCAGACCGTATCGATGAACGGCTTGATCCCCTCGGTGACGAAGGCCTGCAGCACGTGGCTCTCGATGGGCAGGCGCATCCCGGCCATCGCGGCGACGCGCGAGGAGTTGCCCGCGCAGGCGAGCGCGACCTTCTTGGCGCCAATGAAGCCGCGGCTCGTCTCCAGCCCAAGGATGCGGCCGCCCTCGATGCGGAAGCCCGTCACCTCGCAGTTCTGGATGATGTCGACGCCGCGGCCGTCGGCCGAGCGGGCGTAGCCCCAGGCGACGGCGTCGTGGCGCACCGTGCCGCCGCGCTTCTGACGCAGCGCGCCCTTCACCGGGAAGCGGGCGTTGTCGTAGTCCAGCATCGGCAGGATGCGCTTGAGCTCCGCGACGTCCAGCAGATCGGCGTCCACCCCGTGCAGCCGCATGGCGTTGCCGCGGCGTGCATAGGCGTCGCGCTGCCCGTCGGAATGGAACAGGTTGATCACGCTGCGCTGGCTGACCATCGCGTTATAGTTCAGGTCCTGCTCAAGACCCTCCCACAGCTTCATCGAGTGTTCGTAGAACGGGATGTTGCCGGGGAGCAGGTAGTTCGACCGGATGATCGTGGTGTTCCGACCGACATTGCCGCCGCCGATCCAGCCCTTCTCGACCACCGCGACATTGGTGACGCCGAATTCCTTGGCGAGGTAGTGCGCCGCCGCCAATCCATGGCCGCCGCCGCCGACGATCACCACGTCGTAGGCCGCCTTCGGCGCTGCGTCGCGCCACGCCGGCTTCCATCCGGTGTGGCCGCGGAGCGCTTCGCGAAGCACGGAAAAGATCGAGTAGTTGTCGGTCGACATGAAGGCCGTCCACTGCCGTTGTCCGACAAGCCATCCCGCGCGGCGCTTGCGCGCTCAACATAAATCGAACTTATAGGCGGTCGCCCGCATCCGGACGCGCAGCATGGCGACCCGCTCCGACGATCTCCCCTTCGACCTCCGATCCCTCTCGATCTTCCTCGCGGTTTGCGACGCGGGCGCGATGGCGGTCGCGGCGCGGCGACTGGGGCTAACCCAGCCGGCGGTCTCGATCGCGATCGGGGAACTTGAGACCCGCATCGGCGCGGGGCTGTTCGACCGGGCGGTGCGGCCTCTCGCGTTAACGCCCGCCGGCGCGCTGCTGCGGCAACGGGCGAGCGCGCTGCTTTCGGAAGCCCGCCAGATCGCGCCCGTGCTGCGCGAGGTCGGCCGTGGCCGGCTTCCTCTGGTGCGGATCGGGCTGGTGGATTCGTTGTCGCGGACGGTGGCGGCCCCTCTGGCGCGCTTCCTGTCCGGGCGGGCGGACGAGGTCTCGATTTTCTCGGGCCTCACCGCCGCGCACGCCAGCGCGCTCGTGACGCGCAATCTCGATGTCATGATCGGCGTCGACGACCTCGGCGACATCAGCGGCCTCGAGCGCTGGCCGATCGTGGCGGAGACCTATGTTCTGGTTCTGCCGAAGGACGAAGCTCCGGTGCGAACGCTCGCTGAGCTGGAGGCGCTTGCGGGCCGGCTGAAATTCGTCCGATTCAGCGCCCGCTCCAGCACGGGCGGGGACATCGACAGGCATCTGCGCCGGCTGGGGCTGGAGCTGCCCCGCGGGCTGGAGTTCGACACGCCGGCCGGAGTCACCGCGATGGTCGCCAGTGGCGGCCACTTCGCCATCACCACTCCGCTCTGCGTGCTGGAGGCGAAGGAAGACATTCGGGATCTGGCCTTTGCAGCCACGCCGGGGCCACAGCTCCGCCGACAGCTGACGCTGGTCGCCTACCGCCACCAGCTGGGTCGCATTCCGCTCGAGATCGCGGAACTTGTGCGAGAACGCCTAACGGCCGAGGCGCTGCCGGCGATCGAGGCCGCCGCTCCAGGGCTTGGGGCAGCTGTGACCGTCCTCTAGCGGAGCAATGAGCGCCGCGAGCCTCGTCTAATATTAGACGAGGCCCGCCATCCCCGGCCGGTTGAGTGCGGACCGGCGATAGAAAAGCGCGGCGGACAGACCGCCGCGCTCTGTGGAAGCTTTTCCGCCTACGCCGCCTTCTTATTGACCTTGGCCTGAGCCGCGCGGTTCAGCAGCTGGTCCGCGTTCTTCTCTTCCTTCAACGTCTCTTCGAACAGCCGCGCGGCGTCGGGCATGCCGAGCTGCGTCGCCCAGCTGGCGAGCGTGCCGTAGCGCGCCATTTCGTAATGCTCGACGGCCTGCGCGGACGAGATCAGGCCCGCGTCGAGAGCGGGACTGCCCTTGAACTCGTCCATGATCTCCTTGCCTTCCTCGACAAGGCCCTGCATCGCCTCGCAGGGCTTGCCCTGCGGGCGCTTGCCGAGCATCTCGAACACCTGCTCGAGCCGCTGGATCTGCCCGTCGGTCTCCTCGCGATGCTGTTCGAACAGCTGCCGGAGCTCGTCCGACTCCGCCGACTTGCTCATCTTGCCGAGCGCGCGAAGGATCTGCTTCTCGGCGTGGTAGATGTCCTTCAGCGTGTCGAGGAAGAGGTCTTCCAGAGTCTTTTCCTTGGTCGCCATCGTCTTCCCAGCCCCTTTGATCGGTGAAGCGCGGTCCAGGCCGCTGTGCCCGAACAAACGGGAAGGGAGACAGATCGTTCCTCAGGACAGCGGGACCGTTTCACTGAGCGGTTCGTGACCGGAAACACGTCCGTCTCGCGGAACATTCTTCGGCCCTCGCCCTTTCCTTGAGGATACGACGCCCGCGGCGCGAAGCCCTGCGCAAGCGCCTCGCGGGCGCACCGGCGCCCGCACTTTACGGAAGGACCCCCATGGCCAGCTTCGACCAAGACACCGTTCGCTCCACCTTCGTCGTCGGCCTTCGCAACGCCCACGCGGTCGAGAACGAGGCGCTCGCTCTCATCGACCGGCAGCTCGATCGGCTGAAGAACTACGATGAGGTCGCCGACCAGCTGCGTCGCCATCGTGGCGAGACCGAACAGCAGATCCATCGCCTGGACGAGATCCTGAGCTCGCTCGACGAGAGCCATTCCGCCCTCAAGGACGTCGCGCTCTCGATCGGCGGCAATCTGGCGGCTCTCGGACACACGATCGCGGGTGACGAGATCCTGAAGAACACGTTCGCCAACTTCGCCTTCGAGAACTTCGAGGCGGCGAGCTATCGCTCGCTGATCACGGTGGCGGAGGCCGGCAGCTTCAGCGCCGCCGTGCCGCTGCTCCAGACGACCCTCAAGGAGGAACTCGCGATGGCCGCCTGGCTCGAGGAGCACGTGCCCGCCATCACGACCAAGTATCTGACGCTCTCCTCCCAGGGCGAAAAGGCCGACCGCTGACGCCACCGCCGCCGACCCGCGGCCGCGCCCGGCAGGCGCTGGCCGCGGGTCGCTGGCCTGCGCCCGTGGCCTTCCCGCTTGTGCCATCGCGGCGTGGCGTGTATCTCACCCGCCATCGACGCTCGCCTGCTGCGGAGAGGTGCCAGAGTGGTCGATTGGGACGGTCTCGAAAACCGTTGTGCGGGTAACCGTACCGTGGGTTCGAATCCCACCCTCTCCGCCATTTCATTTTTGCCAAGTGTATCAGCGACTTGGCTTTGGATTAGAGTTCGGTTTGGGTGTTGGGACTGGGCCTCCCAAAAGGGGGCGCAGGGGCATGTCTTTCCCTTTTGCCCCCAGCCAGCGACGTTGGCGCTTTCGTTGGTCGCCACACTGAATCAATCGGTGGCATGAAGGCAGCGACTCGCTAAAGCCAGCAGGCTCTGGTCAGCAACAGATTGCCAGCATCGACTTTCCCCCGAATCGTGGCGTAGTTTGACGCCATGGTCAGTTGCTGGCGCCTCGGCCCCACAAGCAGGACGTGAAAATGGCTGTCTCACCGCAGGGCATGAGTATTCAGTCTTTATATCGCGCCTACCGTGACGGGACACTAATCGTAAATCGCCAATATCAGCGGAAACTAGTTTGGCAGGTATCCGAGAAACAGAAGTTGATTGATAGCATCCTTAAGGATTACCCGCTACCTCTATTCCTTCTCGCGGAAAAACCTGGCGCGCCTGTTATATGGGAGGTCATTGACGGGATGCAGCGCCTCAACGCGATATTCTCATTTGTCGAAAATGGATTCCTTCTTGAAGGGCGCTGCTTCGACGTCAAAGAATTTGCTCGTGCACGTCAGGCAGCCGAAAGCGGCCTCTTTAATGAGTGTGAAACCGACATCCCGCGTCTTTCCGCGAAACAATGTGCAGACCTCCAGGATTACCAACTAGCGGTCACCATTTTTCCTGGCGAGCAGCCTGAGAGGATCACAGATGTGTTCGGCCGGATCAATTCCGGCGGAAAACAATTAAGTGATCAGGAACGGCGGCAAGCCGGCGTGCTGTCTCCTTTCGCCGAAGTGGTAAGAGCCCTCTCCGCTGAGATTCGAGGAGACGTGTCACGAGACACTTTGTTGCTGAGCGAGATGCCCGAGATCAGCATCGAGACTAGCAGAAACCCCCACGGCTATACGCTTAAAGCGGAGGATATTTTTTGGTGCTACCAAGGGATACTCCGCACGGGCGACCTCCGAGACAGCGATGACGAGCAGGCCATTGCCGACATTTGCGCATCCATTCTGTTTGACGAACCGGTGGAAGCATCCGGAGAGTTCCTGAATAAACTCTACTCTAAAGATACAGAAGAATCTAAAGAACTCAACGCCCGCCTGTCGGCCTACGGCCGAGACCGCCTAATCGATGAGGTCAAGTCGACCTTTTCGACAATACGCGCGTCGATTGAAAGCCATAATACCAGTCGGTTTGCGTTTAGAACTCTGGTGTATCCCAAGCCTACATCAAACGCTCAAAAGTCTCCGTTCTACGCTGTGTTTATGGCGTTCTTTGACTTAATGCACCGACAGTCCATGCGCCCTGCCGTTGATGCGCCGATCATGAAGGCCCTTGATAACCTATCTAATAGCATAGAGGTAGGTCAGAAGCACATAAAAACGGATGACCGAAAGAAGAATGTTAATATTACCAAGGGGCTTATTCAGGATTATTTTGTGAAAGTTGACGTTACAACTCTAGCCCATGGGCCTGGCCTTATTTTTGACTTCGAGAATTCGATCAGGCGTGCGCGGACAGAAACTGCACGTTATGAATTTAAACAGGGCCTGCTTGAGTTAGATGGCAATTTTAAAGTCGGGCCCACCATTATCAGGACCATTGTCGAAACGGTTTGCGGAATCGCAAATGTCGGGCCCGATGCGGACGGTTACCTTTACGTAGGTATCGCTGACAAACCAGCCGACGCCGCAAGAATTGAAGGATTATACGGCGTCCAAGCCCTTAAATTCGACAACGTTGCAATTGTGGGGATCGACCGTGAGGCAAAGCAAGCCGGCATGGAGCTCGATAAGTTCGTCCGGTTAATCGAAGATGGCATTCGAAATTCCAACCTCACAGATCCGCTCAAGACGCAAGTTCTTTCGGCCATCGATGTCATCAACTACAAGGGTTACAGCGTCGTCAGGATCCGCGTCCCAAGACAATCGTCCCCAAGCTTTGTTGGGGACGATTGCTTTGTGAGGCTGGGAACGTCGACGGTGACCGCGAAGGGACCGCAAATCGCGGCCATTACTGGGAGCTTCGCGAAGACCCCCTGACATTGTTCGACCTAAACGGAGCGCACCGAAACATGGGGGGCTCCGTTATCGATGGCCGCTGTCCAGCCGCCGACATAAACATCAACCGGGAGGCCCGGTCGGGGCCGGCTCGGAGACCTCGAAGAACCGGCCGTCTTTCTCAATTTCGAGGCGCTCGCGGCCATCCTCCCCGGTGCGGGTGTGGACGTGGTCGGCCTTGTCCAAGTCGCGCGCGAGCTTGGTCAACGCGGACTTCAAAGGCCGGCGTCCTTCATCTGCAAGAAAAGGTGGTGGTCGACGAAACGAGCTTCGAGGAGCCTCCGCATGTCGCGCTCGTCAGAGATTGTGCGCTCGCCGGCGGGCTTAGCCTCAGAGGCGATGATCGCCTCATAGAGGGCCGCACCGATCAGCCATTCGTCTCGGCCGGTGATTTCGTTCTTGGTAGTCATAGGTCGTGCGGTCCTAGGTGGTGCCGGCGGCGCGGCTGGTGATGCTTCGGTTATAGCGCTCGGTGGCTGGCGCTTCGGTGGGCGGCGCGCCCTAAGCGGCGGGCCTCTTGAGCTCGCGATCCCGGTCGGCGGCCCGGTCGGATATGATCCGGTGCGCTGAGGACATTGGACAGATGTCGTGCTCGGCGAGCGCGATCTTGAAAGCGTTGTCGTCCGGCTGGCCGGTGACAGGATCGCGAGCCTCGGACGCCGCGCGAAGCGCAGCCAAGAGCTCACCATAGATGTCGCCAGCCACAAAATGAATGCGAGACACTGATTTGTTTCCCAAGAACGCGTTGATCTGGGATATGTGTTCGTGTTCGTCGGTGCTGTCAAATCCGTAGAACTACGCACATGCAAGTTGTCAGTCAATTTTGATTGACGCGCAACTTCTGCTGATTCCCACGACATCTTCAGCTCTTGCCGGAAGGTCGCCTTGAACTCATCGTATAAAGCTTGTGCCGCCCGGCGTAAGCCGCTGGTCATCTTCCAGACGACGCCGCGGAAACGGGCGGCCAGCGGCGAGCCGGCGATCGACATCAGGCGCCGGGCGGTGTCGTCGGCCGCAGCGGCCGCTTCAATCTCGCTCGTGACCTCACCGATCCGCGCTTCGAGCCCCTTCACTCTTCGAGCGCGGCGAGCAGCCTGCGCATCGCCGGTGTCAGATCGTTCTCATCGTCGGCCAGGACACGCGGAAGGTCGGCTTTGAACTTGCCGGGGCCTTGATGCATCGCGATCCCATATTCGAGGCAGAAAGCGCGCATCTGACAGATCACCCGAGTGCGCTGGGCGACCAGCCGATCCCGAACACGATGCAGGGCCTGAAGATCGATCTGGCCAGATGAACGAACCTCGACAAAGCGCATTGTCGGACGCGTGACGGCCTCGGCAATCGCCTCTGCGTCGATGATGTCGTTCTTGTTCGACTTCACATAGGGCTTCACGAACTGGGCCGGGACGATGCGGACCGTGTGTCCAAGCGCCTTGAGCTTGCGCGCCAGCCACTGAGAGCCCGGACAGGCTTCCATCCCGACCAGCGTCGGCGGAGGCGCGCTCGAAGAACTGAAGCAGCGTGTCGCGCCGCAACGTCGCTCGCTGCAGCGGTGCGCCCGAGCTGTCCAGCCCAACGACATGAAAAACGTTCTTACCGATATCAACCCCAAAGACCGTAGCGTTGCGGGGGGCGTTCCGAATGCTCATCGCCAGTCTCCTCTATCAGGCGTTGTCCCATCAGGATGAAGCGGGGAGACGGGGCGGACCATCCCATTAGTTCTGAGGCCCGGCGCACGGAGAACGGCCGTGACCTGGGCGATCGAGAAGAAGGGCTATTCGCAGCGGCGCGCCTGCGGGCTGCGTTGCGCGCCTCATCCTTCCTGATCGGCTCCTCGGAGCCATTGAAGAACCTGTCGAGCAGGCGGCGCGCTAAGCGGTGGGAGGGGCCGGATGCGAGTAGCCGGTCGATCGCGCCTCCGCGGGACGCCGTTGCCCGTGCCCGAGGCGCAAGTTATCTACCGTGGCTCAATTGTCGACAACGGTGGCGCATGGCACGGGACGGCGGCGGGGGACTTTCCGGGCTGCCCCGCGGGCCCATCGCGGCGGCGTGGGCGCTCGTCGACTTCTCCTACGCCGACTTTCAAGTCGCGATCGCCGCGCTCGCCGCCCTCAAGGGCAGGAGCGCGACCGACCCAGCGCTCTCCCGCGCGGTCAACTGCGGGGCGGTGGTCGAGAGCGGAGGAGCGTTCCGCCTCACGCCGGAGGGGCGCGCTCTCGCCGAGGAGGTCGGCCGGGAGGTCGACGTCAACTGGGCCGCCCTTCGCTCGTGCCTGCGCGCCGCGGTCGCCGAGGCGACCCTGCTCGGGCCGTCGGCCTTCCCGCACAGGAGCCGACCACGCGGCCTTATGGAGACCCGCGCGTGGGGCGCGGACCCCGTACCCGTGGACTGGGCCGTCCGCGAGGCGCTCGGCCCGTCCGACCTCGAGGCGCTTGAGACCCTGCAGTCGGGACCTCGCACGATCGAGTCCCTTGCGGCGGCGCTCGGTACCGAGGGCACGTCCGCCGCCTATGGCGCCGTCGGGAGGCTGGTCGACCTCGGGATCGCGTTCGACGCTTCGCCGGGCGCGGAGGAGCGCGACGCCGACTGGTTCTCGCTCTGCGAGGCCGCGGCGTCGATGCGCCGGATGCGCCCATCCTTCGTCGAGGACACCGACGGCACATTCTCGGCGCTGAGGCGCCGCGCGCTGCTTGTCGAGGCCGTGGAGCGCGCCCGCCTAGGGATCCCGGAGCGCCACGGCATCGACAGCTACGCGAAGGCCACCGCCACCCGCCGCTCGGCGAGGAAGGCGAAGGTCGACGCGATGCTGGCCTCCTGCGCCGGCCGCCCGCAGACCCGCGCCATGATCGCCGCGGCGGCCGGGATGACGCCCGCCAAGGGCTACGCCGACCAGGTCCTACGCGAGGTCATGGACCAGGCGAGGGCAAGGGGCTTGAAGGAGCTCGAGGGCTTCAGGACGGGACCGAACCGCTTCTACGTCTCCGGTCCCTCATGGGACGAGGGAGGGAGCGACATCGAACGCTGGAGGGGGCTCGAACACGTCGTGTTCGGCCGCCGCCTCCATGCCGGGATGTCCGCGGGCGAGCCGTGCGACCGCAGCCTTACGGACGTCTCGGACACGCGGCCGTTCTTCGCAGAGACGCTTCGCGCATGGGACGAGGGCCTCAGCATCAAGTGGGCGCCCGTCTGGACGCTCGCGGAGGTCGAGGTGCGAAGGGAGTCCTGGGGAGAATCGTACTGCGACCTCGGCGGCGCGCCGCGTCCCCGCGGGTGGTGGGGCGTCGCCCACGTCGCCGCGCTCCTCGTCGGCAGCGACGGAAGCCAGTGCCCGGCTGAGCTCGCGGTGGACGACTGGAGGCGCTTCGAGGGTCACCGCGACGAGATCGAGATTCGGCTGAGCCTCCACCGGGTCGACGACGCCGCGTTGCTGAGGCCGGGGACGGTCGTTCGTGTCGAGTCACACGTGGCAAAGTTGCTTGGCGGGGAAGGCCTGCAGGCCTCGGCTCCTGGCAGGCACGGTCGATGAAGCAGGAACTCTCGCCCGGGTTGAGTGGCCTCGGGTAAGAAATAGTCAAATTATGAGGCCGGCGCTTCATCGAATGCCTGACCAACGAAGGCAGAGCTATCACTCTGCAGGGGGGCGATGCGACGGCGACGGGACGTCGGGATGACAGAGATCATCTCCGGACCAGGGACCGATCCGGGGCCTCCCGCGCAAGTTCGCACTAGCGAAGGTCAAACTCTTGGGATCTTCGCTGGAGCGGAGCGCGAAGTGAAGAAGTCCAGAGCGACCAAACGGTAAAGTCAGGTTCGAAGGCGATTGCGAGAAGTAAGGCGATTATTTTACATTGCGCGGCATCTGGACTGGGGTTCTCAAGGGGGCGATGTTCGAGCTCTGAAAAACCTCTACTCGATAGGCCTTCTTCGCTCGGCCGAATGCGCCTCTTGCTTGCTTTGGCAACTGATGCTCGCGCCGCAAGCGAATCTCACCGCCTCACAAACGAGAGGAACTCCGCCTCCAGAAGCGCCTCTGCCGAACACGAAGGCGCGGCAAGGCGAGTGCTTCAATCCGGCTTCTCAATGTGCTGATCCGAAGTTCGACCCGTTCCAGTAGGTCGTCGAGCTGCAGGGCTCCACGCCAGACTTACCGCAGGATGATCCGTGCAGTCGCACCTTCATCGTTGCAAGCCCCCCCTCAGTTGAGAAGCTCAATCCCTGCACGTTGCTGTCCAGCACCTTAACAAAACGGCTGTCCGCCAGCGATGCGAACACGACGGTGGTGCAACCTGCAGAGCCGCAGTAAAGGGCGACCGAGTCACCGCACCTGAAGCGACCGTAGTCTAGAATAAAATCTGACTGTCCGTCGCCGTTGATGTCGCGGCGCGTCAAAAAACCCTTCTTGAAGGTGATTTTTTCATCGCAGCCCTTCATCGCTTCATCAATGTTTGCTTGCACCTCCCGAGGAAGGACCTTGGCGGCCGCAGCGGGCGAACTCATTGCTTGCAATGCGCATAGCAGAGGCAAGAGCCAGATTGCGGTTCTGTCACTCATGGCCAATCTCTTTTATGTAGACCCCCACGGGACCCCGGAGGGACCATGCGTTCGCCTAGACGTCTGGTCAATCGGTCCTCGATCTTCCTGGCGGAAGCCGCAACCTAGCCACTTTGATGCAGTAAATCGCCGCCTCGATCATGCTGCTCCCGACGCCGATGGTGTTAACACCGGCCAATGAGGCCTGGAGCCTCACATTCAGACCGGACACAATCCGGGGGACCCTCACCCTATTTGTGACACTGGTAGCGTGGTGCCTAAAATTCGAGGTGACAGCACCACGGCCCGCATCGGTTACGCCCGCTAGCAGCCTCGACCAAGACGTCGCCCTCCAGGTCGAGAAGCTCAATACCGAAGGCTACGAGGCCGTCAGGGCGGCCCCCGCCTGGCCTGCGCGAGCGTCAGTCGGAGCGGAGCTCATAGGTGGGCCGCCGGAATTCCCGGTAACAGACGCAGTGGTCAATGTCGTCGAGAGCGGCGCGGGGTCAAAGGTGCAGTACGGCGGCCGACTTCGCAGTACGCTCTGCCGTGGGTCGAAGGCAGTGTCACGAACTGCCTTTAAAGAGCGAACTCCGCGGGTGCGTCCTCGGTCGTAGTTTGCGCATGCGGCGCAACCACGAATTTACCGGAGGCGGTCACACTCCCGCGCATGTACCGCACGCTCATGCTCCTCAGCATCATCGGCCCGCTCACGCTCGCCTACTACGTGCCGCCCTTGCTTCAGAGTTGGCCGGCGGGCGCAGAGATCGGCCGGCCGGGAAAGGTCAGCGCGCTCGATCGGCCGGAGCCCCGCGCGACTGTGACCCGCTGCGGTGACGGAGACACATGCACCTTGTCGAACGGCGATAAGGTTAGGCTCCTCGACATCGACGCACCCGAGCTCGGCGGCGCCCGCTGCGCAAACGAGCGCGTCATGGCGGAGAAGGCGCGCGATCGTCTTGCCGGCCTTGTCGTCGGAAAGCGCGTTGAACTCCGCGGGCCGGGTGGGCGGGATAAGTACGATCGGATACTCGCCGATGTGATCGTCGATGGGCGGAACGCAGGAAGCATCCTTATGGCTGAGCGGCTCGCAGTCCGATGGCGCCCGGGATTAGGAAAGGAGCGGCCGGGGCCTTGGTGCTGACGTCGATCGCTGTCATCGAAGGCACATGCTTGCCTGCGCGTAGGCCGGCGGTAGAGACCGCATCCACCTCGTCGACGACCAGGCCGCGCGGCAGCTCAATGGCCTCGTCGGGCGCGAGGTCAACGTCTATGGCTCCCAGCCTATGGCGGCCATACGGGTCCTCACCGCGCCGCGCTCGTAATGGGCGTCGTCGCAGCCGTCCCAGTGGCGGGAGCAGGGGAGCCGGACAATGACGGCATGACGACCGTCCGGGCTTTCTATCTCGCGGCGAAAGCCGGGGACGGTCGAGCGGCTTCAAGAAATGTGGTCTCCACCAGGCGTGCGAACGGCCCGTTCTCTGCGGGGCGCCTCTCGGCCTTCTACGGATCGCTCGACGCGCCGCTAAAGCTGCAGGGGGTCGAGAGGATTCACCCGGATGGCTCCGAGCCCGCTACGGTTACGCCGCCCGCGGAGGCAAGGCCTGCAATGGAGAGGCCATCGTCACTGTTGAGCGCGTCGGCGAGTTGAACCTGATCTCGGGAATCCGCTCGCTGTCGGGCTGCTGGATAACGCGACCGCAGTCTAATCACGCGCGGGTCGTCAGGGGTGTCACAGCTCAACACTCGCTGCTCGTCCTCCGCATTGCTGTCGAGTTCTCCGCCTCCGCCTCCGACTACCGGCGACGCTTCGGCTCGGGCTCGGATGACCTCATCACTGCGAAGCCGTCGATCGTGACGCAGGCCGGCACCGTGTAGAGCTTTCGTTTGGCGTCGATCTCCTTCACGTCGCAACCGTCTGCGGAGCTCGGCACATACCAAAGTCCCTTCAGCGCGCGGGACTCGCAGAAGGTCGACTCGCCTGCCTCGCAGACGACGGGGTGACTCCCGATGGCCCGGGCCAGGCCATCGCCGATCTTGTTGCCGAGCACGTCGCGGGAGTTACCGTCGTAGGATGTGATCATGCGGATCCCGCGGCGCTCGTCGTCCCAGTAGAGCTGAATCGGCTGCTCCTCGCCGTCCGAAACCAGCAGGCAGAACCCGTCGCACTCCATGCTTAGCGAGATTTTGAAGGACGACAGCGTCGCTGCGAGATTCACCAGCGTGGTGCTGTTCCGTACGTCGACCGCCTGGTTCTCATCCTTCAAGCTCTTCACGCCCCAGCCTGAGAATACGAAACCCTTCGGACCTTCGTCCTGTTGCTGGGCGGCAGCAGATCCAAGAGAAAGCATCGCGAGCGCCGCGACGGCAAGGCTTTTGCTCAGTTTCGACATCGGCGCGGTGCCTTCCAAGCGATGCGAGAGCACCGGACCACGCCAGTGATCGGCTGTCGAGGTGCCTGCGGTGCGCTGGAGCGGTCCCTAGCGCTCATGGATCCTACCTAGCTCAGTAAGGCGCAGACCTTGGCTGTCAGTCGGCGCTGAAAAATTCCACGCCGGATCACAGCTTGGTCTGAGGCCGGTAGAATATGCGGAGGCGACCGTCGGCGATCAGGTGCTGCACGTCCGCTGCGCGAAGGCGACGAACGGACGCGGGATCGCCGCCCACCGAACAATTGATCTGAGCGATATCCCCAAGGCGGAAATCCTGGCGCTGAAGGATTTCTGGCTCTTTTCCGGCGCCTGCTTGGCGCCGCAGGAACCTGGTCCAGGCTTCATGCCAGACTTTCCAAGGCGCTCACGCGCGCATGCGACACGCTCATGATCACGAGGGTGTCGCTCTACACATTGCGTCACCAGATGCTCGCCACCGCAAAGCGCTCGATGACTCCCCAGGAGGTCGCGGCGCTTGCTGGCACAAGACGACAAAGACGGCGGGGCAGCACTACGCGAGATGCTGCAGCGGCTGGAAAACACCCCCTCGTGTCTATCCTACTCCCGACGTGGTAGCGCGCGTCTGCGCACCCAGTCGCTCCCAGACAGCTTCCGTGAGTTGCAAACCAGCTCTCTGACCGGCCTCGTCATGGAGGCTTGGGCCTGGGCGGCGCAATCCGACGGCGCGGGCCAGTCGGGACGTAGCGAAGGAGGCGAAGCCGGAGGCGCGCGTGATCGACGGAGACACGCTCCGCGCCCTTGCCCGGCTTGCGACGGCTGATGGCGTTGTCGGGTCGGCCGGAGTGGGGCGGAGGGTGCCGAGGCGCGGCGGCGCTCGCCGCTGAGAAGGCGCACACGGGAGCTGACCCCACCGGGTCTTAGGCCTTGGCCTTCATTCTTGGAGCATGGCCAAGGCGCCGCGCCCGCCCCGCTCCACCAAGCGCTCCGCCGGGCCTTTGGGCGAAGCCATCTCAAGTCTGCCGCTGATCATCCGCCGCGATCCTTTTCAGGCGGAGCTCTTCCGAACCGAGTTCATCTCGCCCTGCAAGCCGACGCTCCGCCTGAAGGCGCCGAGCGACCGCCCCTGACCGGACCAGAGTCCGGGGCAAGACCACGATCCGAGCGTCGGATCGCGGGCGCCAAGCACAAGCGGAACATCCCGAACTCGGCAGTGTTCGTTCGAGCCAAGGAGAACGAGATGGATCGCATTGTTACGGCGACCATGATCGCTACCGTGCCCGGAAGCACGGTGACGAGCGTCCCGGCCTCAGCTGCGTGCCAAGACCGGGGCAGCGTCTCCAAGGACGGCAAAGCTGCGCCCTTGGCCAGCCTAAGGGCGGCGAGCTTGGCAAGACGGAAACCCCGCAGAACGCAGGAGACCTCATATGACCACCGCCTCCAGGATCGGGCTCGCCGCCCTGCTCTCGCTCGGCCTCGCGACTCCGGCCCTCGCGGACCGCGCCGGCCCCGGCTGGATGAGCGTCGAGCAGGCGACCCAGAAGGCCAAGGCCGCCGGCTACTCCTCAGTCACGAAGATCGAGGCCGACGACGGCCACTGGGAGGCCAAGGGCGTCAAGAACGGCCGCGTCTACGAGTTCCACATCGACCCGAAGACCGGCGCGATCTCGAACGAGCATCTCGACGACTAGGCAGCCCTCAGAAGTCCCGGCTCATCGAAGACGGGACCGAGCCTCTCGCCCGGCCGTCGCTGGCAGCGGGCGCCGGTCGACCGGTTTTCCCGCCGGCTTCTAGGAGCGTAGGGAAATCGGCGCACCTGCGCCGGCGCGCGAACGCCCAGGGCACAGACGCCATAGGCCGGCCCCTCATCCCGCTAGCTGATCACTGGTCGCAAACGGCCGGCGCCCAGCGAAACGCTCGCCATCGGCAGCGACATGATCGACGTAGGGAACGGCAGGCGTGGCGGCGAACTCGAAGAGTACGTGGCGACGACCTGTGAACCGATTGGTCCGGCGCCTCCGATGACTGCGATCTTCATGTGAGGCTTCCCGCGTTGCTGCGTCGCACGATTGGGAGGCGACATGGCCGAGGTCGGATCTTCTACTCGCTCATCGGCGCCAAGGTCGTGATCGAACGTTGGCGGCGGGTCACAACGCAAACCGCCCGCACTTGGCGCTCGCGTAGACCGCCTGCGCCCGAGGCCGCGCTGTGGCCGGCGGCGCAATCCCGACCAGCTCCGCCGGCCCTGCTAACCGTCGCGTCGCGCTCATGAACTGAACCGCTCCGGGTTTCCCGGAGGCTCCAACTCCTGAGTAGGATGGAGCGATGACGAGCAAGACGACGAACAAGTTTTCGCCTGAGGTGCGCGCTCGCGCGGTGCGGATGGTGCTGGAGCACGAGGGCGAGCATCCATCGC